>JBBRVF010000011.1:0-11357 GCA_038247145.1 Solirubrobacterales bacterium
CCTGAAGTTGAGCGGCGGCTTCCAGGCTCGTTCCCGGTCGGGGAGCCTCTTTCGAAGCCAGATCACAGAGGCATGGGCGATCGTGAAGGAGAGCATCGCCCCGAATGAGTAGAGCGTCGCCAGAAACTCGGCCTGGCCGGGCAGCAGGGTGATGATGGCCAGCACGGCAAAGACCCCGATGGCGATGTAAGGAGTGCGGTAACGGGGATGGATCTGCCGGATTACCTCGGGCAGCTGGCGGTACTGGCCCATCGAGTAACTCAGCCTGGAGACACCGATCATGCCGGCATTCGTGGCAATCACCAGGATGACTGCCGCCAGCAGGCCGACGTAGATCCGCAGGATCTCGGTCAGGCCGCCGGAGAGCCCGAGGTTCTCGACGATGCCGAGGATCGGGTCATCGGCGAAGGTCGTTCCGAGTTCGGTCACGTAGCTGCCGTCGGCAGCCTGGAATACCGGCATGGCCGAGAGCGCGACTACAGGGATCAGCAGGTAGAGCCCGAGCACGGCGAGAACTACCAGGGCCACCCCCTGGGGCACCGACTTGGCCGCGTCGCGGGCCTCCTCCGACATGTTCGAGATCGTCTCGATGCCGGTGTAGGCGATCATGCCGACCGCGACTCCGAGGGCGAAATCGGGCCAGGTCGGCGCCACGCCGAGCTGGACGTTCGAGACCAGCACATCGGGGCTCAGCACCAGGAACATGCCGATCCCGACCAGGATCACCTGGGTTCCCAGGTCGGTTACCGCGAGCACGGTGTTGAGCCGGGCCGACTCCTGACCGCCGCGGATGTTGAGCAGGGCGAGCCCGATGATCAGGACGGCGCCGGCGACGACGTCTCCCGGTGACTCTCCCAGCGGCTCCCAGAAGACGGCGAGGTAATGCGGGACGAAGTAGGCCGAGATCGCAACCGTGATGATGTAGTTGAGCATCTGGCCCCAGGCCGCGATGAAGCTGACCGTCTCGTTGAAAGCATGCCTGGCAAAGCTCGAGGACCCGCCGGCCTCCGGGAACATCACGGTGGCCTCGGCATAGGAGGCGGCTGTGCAGACGAAAATCAGGCCGGCGACGAGGAATGCGACCGGCGTCAGGCCGAGGGCGAAGGCTGCGGTGACGCCGAGGGCGTAGTAGATCGAAGAGCCGACGTTGCCGTAACCGGCGGAGAAGAGCGCTCCGGCGCCGTAAATTCGGCTCAGGCTCTCATCGCGCGGTATGCGCTCAGCCAACTAGACCCCGGTTGATCACTGATCGGTGCCCCAGGCCCACTTCAGATTGAGGGACAGTTCTCCCGAATCGGACTCGACGGCTCTGAACGCCACCGGCAGGGCGACCCGTATCTCGCTGACCAGGTCGGTGCCGTCGACTACCTCGAGGGTGAACCGGGCCCAGTCCTCGAACCGCTCTACCGATACCACCTGGTTGACACCGGGGAGGCCGCGGAGCGAAGTCTCCGCCATCGCCGCCATGGCCAGCTCCGGAAGCGGCCTCACCGTGACCGTGACATTGCTGGCCCGGCTGCGGGAAGCTCTCGGCGTCTGACCGGATCGGGTAGCCGGAGCAGCGTCCTCCGGAGTGCCCGCTTCGCCGGCAATTCTCCCCGCCGCAGCCGCCAGTTCGGCCACGTGTGAGGAGAGCAGCTTCAGGTCACGCCCGACCTCGGCGACGGAGGCACGCAGGGCCTCGATGTCCTCGTCCCGACTCTCTGCGGATCCGCCTGTCGCCGACATGGGTCCATCCTATTTGAGCCCGGCTCAGGGGGTGTAGATCTGCGCCGCGACGACGCACCAGTTTCTCTCCGGTGCGGGATCGTTGGCTTTCCAGCGGGAAGAGACCATGATGCGTTCCCCCGTTCAGTTGGATGAAGAGCATTCCGTTGTTGGGCAAACGAGCCGAGATCGGCCCCTGCTCGAAAGCCACCGACTCGACGTCGGAACCTTCACGAGTATCCACCCTGCCGTCGACCGGGCTGTCGATGTCAAGCCGTCGAACTCCGTTCGGCCCGGCCTCGACGTGGCAGGAGGACTTGCCCGGCTTGCTGAAGTTCCCCCAGTCCTGGTCGGTCCAGGTCATCATCGCCGCCTCGGGGCCGCCGTTCGACGGGAAGAACCGGATCCACTGCTGGTCGGGGCTGCAGACGATCCCGTCACTTTCGGAGGTGAGGACAAAAAAGAGACCCCGGCCGCATGACCGGGGTCTCGAGTTCAGATTCGATCCGGATCAGAAGTTGACGATCGGGATGATCAGGATCGCCACGATGTTGGCAACCTTGATCATCGGGTTGATCGCCGGTCCGGCGGTGTCCTTGTAGGGGTCGCCGACCGTGTCGCCGGTGACAGAGGCCGCATGAGCCTCCGAGCCCTTGCCGCCGTACTCACCATCTTCGATCAGTTTCTTGGCGTTGTCCCATGCGCCGCCTCCGGCGGTCATCGAGATCGCAGCAAACAGGCCGACCACGATCACGCCGATCAGCAGGCCGCCGAGCGCGTCGACGCTGAGCAGGCCGACGACCACCGGTACGACGATCGGAATCATCGCCGGCAGGATCATCTCCTTCTGAGCGGCGGCGGTGACCAGGCTGATCGACTGGCGGTAATCCGGCTTCTCGGTGCCTTCCATGATTCCGGGCTTCTCACGGAACTGGCGGCGCACCTCTTCAACCACCTGTCCGCCGGCACGGCCGACAGACTCGATCGCGAAGGCCGAGAACAGGTAGACCATCATGCCGCCGATGATCAGCCCGATCAGCACCTCGGGGGTGGCCAGGTTGAACAGGTTCTCCAGGTTCACACCCTGGGCGACCGCCTCTTCTTCGAGTTCGAACTTGAAGGCGGCGAACAGAACCAGCGCGGCCAGGGCGGCCGAACCGATGGCGTAACCCTTGGTGACGGCCTTGGTCGTATTGCCGACCGCGTCCAGCGGGTCGGTGACGTTGCGCACTTCTTCGGGCAGCTCCGCCATCTCGGCGATACCGCCGGCGTTGTCGGTGATCGGGCCGAATGCGTCGAGGGCGACGATCAGGCCGGTCAGCGAGAGCTGGGCCATCACGGCGATGCCGATGCCGTAGATGCCGGCGAGTTCATTTGCCCCGAGGATCGCGAAGGCAAGGACGAGCGCCGGAGCGGCGGTCGCCTGGAAGCCCTGGGCCAGACCCTGGATGATGTTGGTCGCGTGACCCGTCTGCGAGGCCTCGGCGATCGCCTTGACCGGCTTGAAGCGGGTCGAGGTGTAGTAGTCGGTAATCACGAACAGCAATGCGGTTACCGCGATGCCGATCACCGCACAGAGCCACAGGTCGGTGACCGAAGCGTTGACCAGCGAGCCGGTCACTTCGTTGACACCGTTGGCCAGCGGCTCGGCCATCAGCCAGTCGGTGACCGGGTAGAAAGCGGCGATCGAGAGCGCGCCGGAGATGATCAGTCCGCGGTAGAGCGCGCCTTCGACACTGTCGCTCTTGGTCTTGACCAGCAGCGCGCCGATGATCGAAGCAATGATCGCGACACCACCGAGCACCAGCGGGTACATCGCCAGCTCGGTCGAGAAGCCGTCGGCGAAGTAGAGAACGCCGAGCAGCATTACCGCGACCGTGGTCACGGCGTAAGTCTCGAACAGGTCGGCCGCCATGCCGGCGCAGTCGCCGACGTTGTCACCGACGTTGTCGGCGATCACGGCTGGGTTGCGCGGGTCGTCCTCGGGAATACCGGCTTCGACCTTGCCGACCAGGTCGGCTCCGACGTCGGCAGCCTTGGTGAAGATGCCGCCGCCAAGTCGGGCGAAGACCGAGATCAGCGAGCCACCGAAGCCGAGGCCGATCAGGGCGTCGATCGCTTCCTTGTCGCTATCGACCGCACCGGTGACAGTGAGGACGCCGAAGTAGCCGGCGACCCCGATCAGGGCGAGCCCGACAACCAGCATGCCGGTGACCGATCCTCCCTTGAAGGCGACGTCAAGTGCCGGCGGGACTCCGCCACGGGCGGCCTCCGCCACCCGGGTGTTGGCCCGGACCGAGACGTTCATGCCGATGAAGCCGGTGGCCCCGGAGAGCACAGCGCCGACGATGAAACCGACCGCGGTCTGCCAGTTCTGGAGGAATGCCAGCAGGATGATCAGCGGGACAGCGACCGCCGCGATAATCAGGTACTGGCGCTTGAGGTAAGCCTCGGCACCTTCCTGGATCGCACCGGAGATTTCCTGCATGCGGTCGTTGCCGGCGGGCTTCGCCAGCAGTCGCTGGGTTACGACGATTCCGTAGACGACGGCAAAGCCTGCACAAATGAGCGCAAACAACACGCCGTGATCAGTCAGAAATTCGGTCAACTTGTGATTCCTCCGATGTTTGGGACCCGGTCTGTGGCGTCCGAAATCCTATTACGCAGGCCAGACGTCGGGTCGCGCGGTCAGGCCCCGGCGAGGGCGACCGCGCGGCTTCCGGAACAGGCGGAGACGGCCGGCGGGCCGGCTCAGCTGCCGCCGGGTGTCCAGAGGCCGGAGCCTCCGGGCTGCTGCGGGCGCTCGGGCCCGCCCTGGGATGGTGCTCCGGGACCGGGTCCTCCGGGCCGCGCTGCTCCGGGCCGGGGCTGCGCGCTTTCGGGAGCCGACTGACCCTCCCCTTCACCCTGCGCCGTTGCTCCGCCTCCGCTGCGCTGGGCATAGAGCATCTGGACCTGGCTGAGCGGCTCGCGGACCGCTTCGCCGACCTCGGCCGGAAGCAGGGGGAGGATGGCGCGCACGGCGTCGATCCCCATCCGGGCCTGGTCGAGGTCCACCTCATCCTCCTTGACGATCCGGCGGGCGCTGAGGTTGAGCACGCTTGCGACCGTCTGGGTCAGCAGGTCTTCGACCCGCACTTCGCGCATCTGCTGCTCGAGCATCTCGCGCTCGGCGTCGCTCAGCTGCGGCTCTGCGCCTTCCGGCCCCCCATCGGGCTGCTGGTCGGGGTCGACGGGCTCGTGGTCGCTCGGGTTCTCGTCCATTGCAGTCACTCTAATGACTGGCCGAACCGCCGACTGGCCGAACCGCCGCGAAGCGGCGCTTGCTCAGGGCACTGCGCTGTGGGAGAAGCTGCTGGCCGCCTCGGCGGTGAACTCGCGGTAGACCTCGGCGATCGACTTGCCCTGCGCGAGGCCCTCTCTGGCCCTGGTCGAACCGTTGCGCTCGGGCAGGTTGACCTCGATGCCCAGATCGCGGCGTACCTCCGATGTCCACTCCAGGGTCTCATCGAGTACCCGGTCGGTATCCACCTCGCATCCGCGATCGAAGTCGACCAGCCTGCCTTCGCGGCCGTAGCGGATCGCCCGCCACAGGTTTTCTTCGATCTCCCGGTCCCGCAGCGGCTCGCGGTCTTGCCGACGGCCGGAGTCGATGTCTACCGCAGTCTGGGCGATTACCGCGACGATCAGGCCGGCCAGGGCGGTTGACTCCTCCGCGGTCGGCTGCGCGTCGCAGATCCGGACCTCGACCGTGCCGAAGGCGTGGTGCGGCCTGACGCTCCACCAGAGCTGGGTCGCCTCGACGATCGAGCCGACCGAGCGCAGCGTGTCGACGAAGCCGGCGTACTGCTCCCAGCTGCCGAAGCTCTCCGGAATGCCGCAGCGCGGGAACGTGCGGGTGAAGATCTCGGTCCGGACCGAAGCCAGGCCGGTGTCGCGATTGTCGAGAAAAGGCGAGTTCGAGGATACGGCCAGCAGGAAAGGCAGCCGCTCGCGCAGCCTGTCGCAGACGGCAATCGCCCGGTCGGCCCCCTGGATCCCGACATGGGCGTGGAGGCTCCAGGTGTTGTTTCGCTGAGCGACCCATCCGAGATCCCGCTTGAGTCGCTGGTAGTGAGGCGTGTCGATGATCTCCTGGTCGAGATAGTCGGCCCAGGGGTGAGTTCCCATCGATGCCAGCGAGACCCCCATCGAAGCGGCGAGGTCGAAGAGTCGCCGGCGGCGTTCGATCTGGCGTTCGATCGCCTCGGTCATCGTCTCCGACCTGCCCGAGCGGATCTCGACTTCGGAGGCGATCAGCTCGCCGGCCGCGGAATCGGCCAGCACCGGATCCTCCTTCGCAGCGGCCTTGATCTCCGGGTAGCGATCGACCAGGTCGAGCGTCCCCGGATCGACGATGGCGAACTCCTCTTCGAGTCCGATCGTGAAATCCCGTGAGGACTCGAAAACTTCACGAGCCGCACCGAGGTCGAGCAGGTCCGAGTCTGCCAAGCCCGTCAGGAAAGGTAGAAGTAGAGGGCGTAGAGCAGGTCGACTGCCGGACTGGAGGTGTGAACCGTCACCTCCGGCGGCACCTGGAGCAGCTGCTCGGTGTAGTTGAAGATCACGGTGACGCCGGCCTCGACCAGGCCGTCGGTAACGTCCTGCGCCGCGGCGGACGGCACGGCCAGCACGCCTACCACGATCGACTCGACCTTGACAGCTTCCTTGAGCTCGGAGAAATCCCTTACGGTCAGCGACCCGACCTTCATGCCGATCCGCGCCGGGTCGACATCGAAAAGCGAAACGATCTCGAATCCGTGATCGGCGAAAATGTCGGAGTTGGCGATCGCCTCGCCGAGCTTGCCGGCTCCGAAGAGGGCGATGTTGTGGTGACCGGCCGTCCTCAGGATCTTGCGGATCTCCTCGACGAGGAACTCGATCCGGTAGCCGACGCCGCGCTTACCGAACTTGCCGAAGCCGGAGAGGTCACGGCGGATCTGGGTCGGGTTTATGTGCGTGTATTCGGAGAGTTCCTGCGAGGAGATCGTCTCCCGGCCCATCTTGCGCGCCTGAATCAGGACCTGGAGGTAACGGGAGAGGCGGGCGGCAACGCCCAGCGAAAGCCGCTCGCCCTCGGCGACCAGCAGGGAACCTTCGTCACTCTCGGATCGAGGGGGCGGGGTCATCTGGGTCTTCAGCGTACTGGCAAGGGGTCGATCAGGCCATCCCCAGCCGGGCGAGCAACGGCGCCGGGTCGAAGACCAGCTCGCTGACCGTCTCGCCGTCCGCGACCACGACCGGGATCCGCTCCAGAAACCTCCGCATCAGCTTGTCATCGGACTCGATGTCCACCGTCTCGACCTCTACCGACTCGATTCCGGAGACGATTGCGTCGATTTGCGCCCGCGCTTCGTCGCAGAGGTGGCAGTCGGGGCGACCGTAGATGACGACCTTCATCGCCGGCCCCCCGTGGCGAAGGCGTCGAAGTCGAGATAGTCGGGCCACTCGATCTGTTCGGTGTGGGCGGCCGCCGCGCCGATCATCGCGGCGTTGTCGGTGCAGAGCGCAATCGGGACGAGCTTGAGCCGGATGCCGCGCCGATCGCAAAGCTCGGCCACGGCCTGGCGCAACGGACCGTTCGCCGCCACCCCCCCGCCGAGGGCCACCGCCGGCCACGGCTCGCGGTCGAGCGCGCGCGAGAGCTTGGTTACGAGCTGATCGACGATCGCCGCCTGATAGCCGGCGGCCAGGTCGGCGCGATGCCGCTCGACCTCTTCATCGCCGAGCTCGCGGCAGAGGTAGACCATCGCCGTCTTGAGACCGCTGAAGCTGAAGTCGAGCCCGGGATCCCGGGTCATCGCCACAGGGAATTCGAAGGCACCGGCATCGCCATCTTCGGCCAGCTTCTGCAGGGCCGGACCACCGGGGAATCCGAGTCCGAGCTGCCTCGCCCCCTTGTCGATCGCCTCGCCGGCGGCGTCGTCGAGAGTCTCTCCGAGGGTTTCGAAACCGCGCCGGTCGCGGACCGCCGCAAGCAGGGTGTGGCCGCCGCTGGCGAGAAGACAGAGAAAGGGCGGCGCGAGCGGATCCGGCTCGAGGAAGTTCGCCGCGATATGACCGTGGAGGTGGTCGGTCGCAGTCAGCGGCAGCTGTCGCGGGGCAGCGATCGCCTTGGCCGCGCTGAGCCCGATCAACAGGGCACCGATCAAGCCAGGTCCCGCGGTGACCGCGACGGAGTCGATCCGGTCGAGATCGAGACCGGCCTCGTCGAGCGCTTGCTCGACCACCGGCCGGATCAGTTCGAGGTGGTGACGGGAAGCCACCTCGGGCACCACGCCGCCGTAGCGCTCGTGGATCCCCTGCGAAGAGATCACGCTGGAGAGGATCTGCTCGCCCTCGAGCACCGCGGCGCAGGTGTCGTCGCAGGATGTCTCGATCGCCAGGA
This sequence comes from Solirubrobacterales bacterium, assembly GCA_038247145.1. GTDB lineage: Bacteria > Actinomycetota > Thermoleophilia > Solirubrobacterales > 70-9 > 67-14. Next base: position 8,135 of record JBBRVF010000011.1, read on the forward strand.
CCGGCATCGGCTCAGGCTCCGGCGTCCGGCGCCGGCACGCCCGCCGCGGCAGGATTGCCCCGCCACATGATCATCGCGTCCTCGCCGTTGTCCGGGTAGTAGCCCTTGCGGTGGCCGTAAGAGGTGAATCCGAGTTCCCGGTACAGGGCGATCGCCGGGCGGTTCGAAGGTCGCACCTCGAGCGTGACCGGGGCCTCGGGTCCGATCCGCCCGAAGGCTTTGTGAATCAGCAGGGTCGCCAGCCGGTTTCGGCGGTGCTCGGGGGCGACCGCGACGTTCATCAGGTGCCAGGCCTCGTCGTACCTGGACAGCACCAGGTAGGCGCCGAGCCGTCCGCCCCGCTCGGCGCACAGAGCGATCGTCGATTCCTTCGACATCTCGGATACGAACCTGCCCGGAGACCAGGGGCCGCTGAACGAGCGCCGCTCGATCGACAGGACTTCCGGCAGGTCGGCGTAGGCGAGTTCCCGGACCAGAATCCGGCCGGGCTCAGGGGATCGGTCGGGAGCTGTCTCGGTCAAGCCAGAGTTTCGCGTCGGGTTCACGGATGTAGAAGGGTTCGAGGGGTTGGTCAGGTACTGGGATCTGCGCGGCGGCGCCGATCTCGCAGATCGCGACCCCGCTCAGACGGCCCTGCTCTGATTCGGGGTCTTCGACTCTGATCCCGGCGCCCGTGAACAGATCGCGGAAGCGTACCGCCCCCGGTCCCCCGACCCTCACAGGACAGCCGAGCGAGCCGATCGACTCGACCGCATCAGCGGGGCTCAGCGCGGCCGGGGGCAACAGTTCGACGCCGTCGGGGCCGTAGGCGGCGATGAAAACCTCGCCGCGCTTGGCGTCGAGAACCGGCACGGCGGCGCGATCGCCGCCCGAAAGGGCGCGGGCCATGGCCTCGAGCGTCGACACCCCGACCGCCGGGGTCCCTGTCGAGAGGGAGAGCCCGGAGGCGGTCGCGGCCGCGATGCGCAGGCCGGTAAAGGTTCCGGGACCGAGACCGACGGCGATCCGATCCACGGCCTGCCAGCCTCCGAGCTCCGCGGCCGCCGCTTCGACGCCCTCCAGCAGGGCCCGGCTGTGCTCTGGCCGACCGTCCGGACCGGCTCCGGTACTGCTTTCGAATACCGCCTCGCCTTCGCGGCATGCCGCGATCACGGTGTCGTCGGTCGAGCAATCGAAGCCGAGCACTCTCATGCGGATCGCCCCGGGTAGAATCGCTTTCTCACAAGCCCATTCTCTCACCGGTGAAGGAGATTCGATGAACAGGAAGATCAGGACGGTCGCCGCTTCGGCAGCAGCCGCCTTAGTTGTCTCGACCGGGCTGGCCGCCTGCGGCGATTCTCAGGACCAGGTCAACCAGGCGATCGACGACGCCCAGAACAGCGTGAACGAGCAGCTGGAGAACCCCAGCCAGGCAGTCGAAGACGCCCAGAAACAGCTCGAACAGGCCCAGGAGGACGCCAGCAACCTGACCGACGAGCAGAAGCAGCAGCTCGACGATGCGGTCAATCAGGCCCAGCAGCAGCTCGACGACGCCCAGCAGCAGCTCGACGGCGCGGCCAGCCCCTGAGTACTCGCGGGCAAACCGGCGCGCAGCTCGGCCCTACCTGAACGGGCCGATCGCGATCGACCGGCTGTCCCGGTCGAGTTGTTCGAGCTCGACCAGACGGCTACGGCTTGCGCGATGGAGCAGCTCGCCGGACCCGGATCCCGGCCATTCGGCGAAGACGATCCCGCGAGGATCGAGGTATTCGTGGAGCAGTCCGGGATCCTCGTCGGCGATCGACTCGATCCGGTAAAGGTCGAGGTGGGCCACCGGCAGCCCGGCCGAGCCGGTATAGAGCCTGCCAATGGTGAAGGTCGGCGACGGGATCGGCCCCTCCACCCCGAGCTCGCGCATCGCCGCCCTGGCCAGGGTGGATTTTCCCGCCCCGACCTCCCCGCTCAGCAGCACGACATCGCCGGGGGCAAGCTCGCGGGCCAGCGCGGCGGCGCTCTCCGCGGTCTGCTCCGGGCTCTCGCTGGTCAGCCTCGATACCCGGTCGGGATCCCAGCCGGGCCATGGGCCGGTCACGGCGGACCGGTCACGGAGGGCCACCGGACTCACCGGGCGCCGGGGCTTCGCGGGCCAGCAGATCCGGCAGTGCGGCGATGTCCTGCCTGAAAAGCTCGGCCGTGCCGGTCGCACGCAGCGCGGCGGCCGGGTGAAAGAGCGGGTAGAGCCAGATCGTCCTCTCCCCCAGTTGCCGGACCTGGGCCACCCCACGCACCCGGGTGATACCGGTCGGATCGCCGCTCAGAAGTCTGGTTGCGAAGTTGCCCAGGGTCGCCACGACCTTGGGCTCGATCAGCCTGATCTGCTCGAACAGCCAGGGCCGGCAGGTCTCTATCTCCCCGGTGGTCGGGTCGCGGTTCTCCGGGGGCCTGCACTTCAGCGTATTGGCGATGAATACCTCCTCGCGGGAAAGCCCCGCTTCCTCCAGCATTCGGGTGAGCAGGGCTCCAGAGCGACCGACGAAAGGCAGGCCCCGCCGGTCCTCCTCGGCACCGGGGGCTTCGCCGACGAACATCAGGTCGGCATCGGAGTTGCCGGCACCGAAAACGACCTGAGTCCGCGAGCCGCTCAGGGCACAGCGCGTGCAGACGCGGGCCTCGCGGTAAACCTCGACCAGTTGCTCCCGGCGGCGTTCAGCGGTGTCAGGCATGGCGGCAGCCTATAATCGTCAGTGGCCGTCACCCGACCACGGGGACGGACCATGTCATCGCAAGCTTCACTTTTTCAGGTTCGAAACAAACGATCCGTCTGGTATCGCCGAAAGGGAACTGGAACGGCAGCATGAACAAGACAAGAAGCGCGCCTGCCGCGCTCTCCATCGTCGGACCCGGAAAGGCTGGCACCTCGATCGCAGCCTCAGCCGGACGCGCCGGTATCGAGGTGAACCTGATCGGCCGCTCGGCCACTCTGGAAGAGCTGGACCACGCCTGCGTCCTGCTCTGCGTACCAGACGACAGCATCGCCGCCGTCGCGTCCTCGATCGGCGAAAGCGGGAGCCGTCCCGAGTTCGTCGGACACATCAGCGGCGCCACCCAGCTGGACCCCCTGCGCAGCGCCGGGGCCGCCGGAGGCTGCTTCTCGATCCACCCCCTGCAGACCCTGCCCGGGCGGGACAGCGACCTGACCGGAGCCCCGGCCGCAGTCGCCGGATCGAACGACGAAGTGAGGGCC
>JBBRVF010000012.1:0-11305 GCA_038247145.1 Solirubrobacterales bacterium
AGCAGGTAGCCGTTGATGATCCACTGCACCCCTGTCGTGGAAAGGGCGAGGTCCTTCTGGATCTCCGGGATCGAGATCGAGACGATTGTCTGATCGATGAAAGTCATCGACACCGCGAAAATCATCGCGGCCAGGATCAGGTTTCGTCTCATTCTCGCTCCCCCATTTTCCGTCTGTTCAGTCCGCCAATGCCAATTGAGCCTATCCGGAGTTAGTCTGTGCGGCAATGGACGTCTTCAGAACCCCGGACGAGCGCTTCGACGACCTCCCCGGGTTCCCGTGGCGGCCGAATTACCGCGAATGGCAGGGGATGCGCCTGGCTCACCTGGACGAAGGCGACGGCCCTCCGATCCTGATGGTGCACGGGGAACCCACCTGGGGCTTCCTCTGGCGCAAGGTAATGGGACCGCTGCTCGAGGCCGGCTATCGCTGCGTGGTCCCCGACCTGCCCGGATTCGGCCGATCGGACAAGCCGGTCGACGACGACTGGTACTCGCTGGACAACCACACCGACGCGGTCGTCACCCTGATCGACGAGCTCGACCTCCAGGACACGACCCTGGTCTGCCACGACTGGGGCGGTCCCATCGGGCTGCGCACGGCGACGGTAGAGCGGCCTGAGCGCTTCTCGAGGCTGGTCGCGATGAATACCGGCATCTTCACCGGCTACCAGACGATGAGCGACAACTGGTTCCACTTCCGCGACTTCATTGCCTCCCACCGGGACGTCCGGGTGGAGATGCCGATGCAGGGTGCTACCTCGACTGAACTTGGACCCGAGGTCCTCGACGCCTATGCGGCTCCGTTCCCGACCGTCGAGTCGAAGGCCGGCGTTCGGACTTTCCCGCCGATGATCCCGCTCACCCCGGACGCCCCCGGTGCGGCCGCCGGCCAGGCCACGGGCGAGTACCTCAAGTCCGATTCGCGACCGTCGCTGCTGCTCTGGGGAGAGGACGATCCCGCCTTGCCGCTGGAACCGGTCGGCCGACAGGTTCAGACCCTGTTCCCGACCGCCGAGCCGCTGACCGTGATCGAGAACGCCAGCCACTTCCTCCAGGAAGACGCGGGCGAGTTGATCGGCCGGACGATCGGTGACTGGCTCGGCTCGCAGAGCTGACTTTCGCCGCGGAAGCCAGACCGAAAGGTAGGATGGCGGCAATGGGGGGTGAATCGCTCGTGAGTGGAGCAGCGGCACCGAAGCGCCAGGGGCTTGTCCTCGCTTCGCTGATCCTGGTCGCCGCTGTCGCCAACCTGAACCTGGCCGTAGCCAACGTCGCCCTTCCCGATATCGGCAAGGCATTCGATGCCAGCCAGACCAGCCTCAACCTGGTCGCCGTCGGCTACTCGCTCGGCCTCGCCGGTTCGGTTCTGTACCTCGGAGCGGTCGGCGACCGCTACGGCCGCAAGACGATGCTGATTCTCGGCACGGCGCTGGCCATTCCCGCTTCGATCCTGGCCGGCCTCTCCCCCAGCATCGAACTGCTTTTCGCCGCCCGTGTCTTCGGCGGACTCGCGGCCGGCATGGCTTTCCCGACCACCCTGGCGCTGATCACCGCGCTCTGGTCGGGCCCCGGGCGGACCAAGTCGATCGCCCTCTGGTCGGGCCTCGGCGGCGCAATCTCCGCTCTCGGGCCGCTGATCTCCGGTGCCCTGCTGACCGAGTTCGAGTGGGGGTCGGTCTTCATCGTGACGATCCCACTCGCCCTGCTGGCCCTGGTGATGGCCGTGAAGCTGATCCCGTCCCATGTCAATGAGACCACCGACCCGGTCGACCACCTCGGCGGCATGCTCTCGATACTGATGGTTGCCGGCGTCGTCCTCGCGATCAATTTCGTACCGCCGACCTATGCGGTGACCACCATGCTCGGGCTGCTCGCCATCGGCCTGGCGGCCGGTGCCGGGTTCTTCATCCGTCAACGCCGCGTCAAGAACCCGCTTTATGACCTCGAGGTCGCCGCCCGGCGCATCTTCTGGGTCGCCGCGGTGGCCGGCATCATCGTCTTCGGCACGCTGATGGCGGCGATGTTCATCGGCCAGCAGTACCTGCAGAACGTGCTCGGCTACTCGACCCTGGATTCCGGCCTGGCGATCCTGCCCGCGGCCGTCTTCCTGGTCCTGATAGCGCCCCGCTCGGCCAAGATGGTCGAGCGGTACGGCGCCAGGGTCACGCTGCTGGCCGGCTACCTGTTCTGCTTCCTCGGCTTCGTCGTGATGTTCGCCCTCTGGGACGAAGGCGCCGCCTACTGGAAGATCGGTCTTGGTTACGCACTTGTCGGGGCCGGGGTCGGATTCGCCGGAACCCCGGCCTCCCACTCGCTGACCTGTTCGGTCCCGGTTCGCCGCGCCGGCATGGCTTCGGCGACCTCGGACCTCCAGCGCGACCTCGGCGGGGCGATCATGCAGTCGATGCTCGGTTCGGTCCTGACCGCCGGCTACACCGCCAAGTTCGCCTCCCTGATCGCAGCATCCCCCGACTCGGACAAGGTCTCGAGCAAGATCGAGGCCGAACTGGAGAATTCTTTCTCCAGCGCCGCCAATACCGCCGAGCAGTACCCCCAGTACTCCAAGCAGATCATCGCCGCCGCCAGGGAGTCCTTCCTGCAGGGGGACCAGTGGGCCTACATCGTTGGCATGGCCGCGATCGCCCTCGGAACGGCCGTGGTCTTCTTCCTCTTCCCGAAACGGGACGAAGAACTACGGCTGCTGGACGAGTACAACGCCGAAGACGCGGCCCCCGAGGGTACGGCTCAGGTCAGCTGACCGCTTCGCCGGCGCGGTCTGCGCGGGCCTGCTGGAGCGCACCGAGAATGACCTCCGGCGGCTGAGCGCCCGAGACCAGCATGGAACGGTCGATCACGAAGGCCGGAACGCCGTTGAGGCCGAGGTCGTGGGCCTCGCCCACTTCGGCACCGACCTCGGCCTTGAAGCGGTCCCCGGCGAGCATCTCGGCCACGGAATCCGGGTCAAGGCCGACCCCCGAGGCAAGCCCGGCAAGCACCTCCCGGTCGGCGAGGTTCTCACCCCGGGTGAAATAAGCGGCGAAGAGCACCTCGACGACTTCGTCCTCACGGTCGAGCGAACGGGCAAAGTGGACCAGGCGGTGGGCATCGAAGGTGTTGACGTGGACCACACCGTCGAAGTCCATCTCGAGCCCCGCCGCTTCGGCCATCGCTCCGACCCGGGCGCTCATCGCCTTAGCTTCTTCGAGCGAGATCCCGTACTTGTCGGCAAGCAGGCTGTGGGTGTCGCCGCGAGGCGATGTCGGTGCCGCCGGGTCGAGCTGGAAGCTTCGCCAGTTGATATCGACTTCGTCGGCATGGGGGAACGCCTCCATGGCCCGTTCGAAATGGCGCTTGCCGATGTAACAGAAGGGGCAGGCGACATCGGAGAAGATCTCGACTTTCACCATTTCAGAGTAACGATCGGGGTCAGATACCTGCAGCGCGTGACCGGGGCGGAATGCATGCGTCCGCTTTACAAACCGCCGGTCCGGGAGTAGCCTGAACTTCGACGCTCCGACGAGGGTGCAATTCAGCTGATTGAGGTGGTTCATGCGTTTGTTGCGGGGGATGGCGGTTCTGGCCTGTTCGGTGGTACTGCTCGCGGTGGTCCCAGCCGGCCTCGCCTTGGCCGACGGAACTCCTGATCCCACTTTCGGCGGGGACGGCCGAGTGACTTTCGATCCGGTTGCCAACTTCTCCGAGAACCCGGCCGCGGCAGCGGTCGACTCCCAGGGTCGGATCGTCGTGGCCGGGACATCGTTCAATCCTTCCCTTCCGACTCAGGGGTTCATCGTCCGCTTTCTGGATGACGGCAGCCCGGACCCGTCATTCGACGGTGACGGTTTCAGGGCGGTCACGGTCGGAACGAACATTCTCCTGAACGGACTGACGGTCGACGGTCAGGATCGCATCACCGCGACCGGAGCCTCGATCGGGGTCGGCACCGGATTCGACTTCCTCGCAGTCCGACTTCTCCCCAGCGGCAACCCCGATCCCGATTTCTCGGGTGACGGCGTCCAGACGATCAACTTCGGCGGCTCTTCGACCGACGTTGCCAACGACTCGGTGCTGGATAGCCAGGGCCGGGTCGTGATGACCGGCTATTCGACGCTCTCCGGGTCGACCAACATCGCAATCGCCCGCCTCGATTCGAACGGCATGCCGGATGCCGCATTGAACGGAAGCGGCTTCGGGATTCCCGACGTAGGCGGGATCGGCTCCTCGGGTTTAGGGATCGCGATCGACGACCAGGATCGGATAGTCGCCGGCGGTTCCATCACCACCGTCGGTCCGGTCAGCAGCTTCCTCGCGATCAGGCTGCTCGCCGAAGGTTCGTTCGATCCCGCTTTCAATGGAAACGGGAGAGCGACTCTCGATTTCGAACCTGGTACCACCGAACTGGCACGCGATATAGCAATCGACGCGCGCGGGCGAATCGTGCTCGCCGGCCAGACCGGGGACGCGTCCGGATATGACATCGCTTTGGCCCGAATGCTCGTTTCCGGACTGCCCGACCCGGACTTCGGCACGAACGGCATGGTTCATTCTGAAACCGCCGACTCCGATTTCGCGCGCAGGGTGGCGATCGATCCGGCTGGTCGGATTGTCTTGGCCGGGGGCTTCTCGGCGACCGGCACCTCCACCGCCGACGCTCTGGTCGAGCGCTTCACCGGGACCGGGACATTCGACCGGACCTTCGGCGACAACGGGTTCCTGCGCGAAGACTTCTTCGCAGCGTCGGCCGATGCGACCCCGATCGTCATAGACGGCCAGGGCCGGTACCTGATCGCCGGCCGTTACTTCAGCGGATCCGATGAGCGCCTGGGCCTGGCCCGGTTCACGGTTGACTACCCGCAACCGGAGCCCCCTCCGTCGGCCACCGCACGCTGCGCCGGAAAGAAAGCCACGATCGTCGGGACCGCCGGGAACGACACCCTCAAAGGGACCAGGAGACCTGATGTGTTCGCCGGCCTGGGCGGACGCGACCTGATCGTCGGCCGGGGTGGCAACGACCTGGCCTGCGGCGGCGGCGGCAGGGACCGCCTGCGCGGCAACGGAGGCAAAGACCTGCTGCGCGGTGAAAACGGGGCGGATCTGCTCGTCGGCGGAGGCGCCGCCGACGAACTGATTGGCGGCAAGGGACCCGACAGTCTGATCGGTGGCGCCAGGAAAGACCGCTGCCGCGGCGGGCCTGGACGCGACCGGCTGAGGAGCTGCGAGAAAGGTCGGGGCTGACAGAGCTGGCCCCGCGGATGATTCAGGTTTGCGAGATGACTAAGGTTGGCGGCAATGGCTGACTTCATCTACACGATGTACAAGGTGTCCCGTTCACATCCGCCGAACAAGGACGTGCTGATCGACATCTCGCTGAACTTCCTGCCGGGGGCGAAGATCGGCATCCTCGGCTACAACGGCGCCGGCAAGTCGACCCTGCTGCGGATCATGGCCGGGACCGATACCGAGTACAAGGGCGAAGCCCAGCTGCGCGACGGGGCCACCGTCGGCATGCTCGAGCAGGAACCGCAGCTCGATGAGAGCAAGGATGTGCGCGGAAACGTCGAGGACGGCGTGCGCGAGACCCGCGACCTGCTCGACCGCTTCAACGAACTGGCCGCCAATTACTCCGACGAGACCGCCGACGAGTTCGGCCGCCTGCAGGCGAAGATCGACGCGGCCGACGCCTGGAACCTGGACACGATGCTCGACAACGCGATGGATGCACTGCGCCTGCCGCCCTCCGACGCCGATGTGAGCAGGCTGTCAGGCGGAGAACGCCGCCGGGTCGCACTCTGCCGGCTGCTGCTTAGATCCCCCGACCTGCTGCTGCTCGACGAGCCGACCAATCACCTCGACGCCGAGTCGGTGGCCTGGCTGGAGCGCTTCCTCGAGGAGTACAAAGGCACCGTCGTCGCGGTCACCCACGACCGCTACTTCCTCGACAATGTCGCCGGCTGGATTCTCGAACTCGACCGCGGCCGGGGAATTCCGTTCGAAGGCAACTACTCGTCCTGGCTCGAACAGAAGCAGGAGCGGCTCGCCCAGGAGGAGCGCAAGGAGACGGCCCGCTCCCGCACGATCGCCTCGGAGCTCGAATGGGTGCGAGAAAACCCGAAAGGCCGCCGCAAGAAGTCGAAGGCACGGCTCGCCCGCTACGAAGAGCTGCTTGCGGAGGACAAGAACGTCAAGCTCGACTCGGTGCAGATCCACATTCCGGCCGGCCCGCGGCTCGGAGGGGTGGTGATCGAAGCCGAGGACATCAGGAAGGGCTTCGGCGACCAGCTACTGGTCGAGAACCTTTCATTCAAACTGCCACCGGCCGGCATCGTCGGCGTGATCGGACCCAACGGAGCCGGCAAAACGACCCTGTTCCGGATGATCGTCGGTGACGAGAAGCCCGACAGCGGTGAGTTGCGCCTCGGAGAGACGGTCGAGCTCGCCTACGTGGACCAGTCACGCGACTCGCTCGATCCCGAAAAGTCGGTCTGGGAGGAGATCTCGGCCGGCGACGAGACGATCGACGTCGGCGGGCAGAAGATGAACTCCCGCGCCTATGTCGGCGGCTTCAACTTCAAGGGCTCCGACCAGCAGCGCAAGGTAGGGGTGCTCTCGGGGGGCGAGCGAAACCGGGTCCACCTGGCCAAGCTGCTGCGCTCCGGCGGCAACCTGCTGCTGCTCGACGAGCCGACCAACGACCTCGACATCGACACGCTGAGGGCCCTGGAAGAGGCCCTGCTCGGCTTCGCCGGTTGCGCCGTGGTGATCTCGCATGACCGCTGGGTCCTCGACCGCGTAGCGACCCACTTCCTCGCCTTCGAAGGCGATTCAGAGGTGGTCTGGTTCGAAGGCAACCTCGACGCCTACGAAGAGGACCGTCGTCGTCGCCTCGGCCCCGAGGCCGACCGCCCCCACCGCATCACCTACAAGAAACTCGTCCGCGATTGAGCGACGGCAGCATCTCGCTCGGCCGCCAGTCCCGGTAGGAGCTACCGGGACGAGCACGTACGCCCGTTGCGAAAACTTTTGATTGACGACCCGTAATTCCGGATTCGATATGCTCCGGATTCTCGGAAACCGAATGATCACCAATGGAGGATCCGTCTTGCTTCTTCGTACCGAAAAACTCTTCGTGCCCGCACTGATCGCGTTGGCGGCACTTTTCTCGTTCGGCCTGATGACCGCTTCGGCGGGCGCCAAGAAGCCGAAGCCGGTTTCTGTATTCCCGGCCCCGAAGACCCCCGTAGCTTCGGACGAGACGACCTTCAGCTTCCGCGGCCTGAAGCCCGAGAGCCTGGGCAAGGTCAAGGTCTACGGATCTCAGAGCAAGCGCGTAGGCCACACCCGCCTTCGCCACTCCGATGGACGCGGCGTCAGCATCGTCCCGAAGAAGACTTTCGTCCCCGGCGAGAAGGTCAAGGTCTATACGAAGAAGCGCATCAAGCTGACCAACAAGGGTGACTTCTGGGTCAGGATCGGCAATTTCTACGGCAACGAGGACGTGGGCGCACCCGGTCTGCCGATTCCCACCGACGGGCTGAACTCGCGGCCAGACCTCAAGCCGCCCGTGCTCGACGTCCTCACGAAGACGGACAAGGCGGCGCCGGGAATGTTCTTCTATGCGCCCAGGCGGGACGGCCTGACGATCACCGACGGCTCCGGCAGGGTGCGCTGGCACCAGCCCACCGGTTTCGGCAGTCCGGGACTCAACATTGCCGATTTCCGGACCCAGACCTACAATGGCAAGCCGGTCCTGACCTACTACAAGGGTACGCCGGGTGTCACCGGTTTCTCCCAGATCGGGTTCTTCGAGATTCTCAACGATCGCTACAACCGAATCGCGAAGTTTTCCCCCGGCAACGGCTACAAAGCCGACCTCCACGAGTTCCGCATTACTCCTCGGAACACCGCGCTCGTACTCTCATATCGCGGTGTGAAGTGGGACATGACCTCGGTCGGCGGACCCCCGGACGGCAAGGTTATGGACAACGTCGTGCAGGAGATCGACATCAAGACCGGGGCGGTGCTCTTCGAGTGGCACGCACTCGGTAACGTCGGCCTCGGGTCATCCGAGAAGCTCATTCCCGAGGATGGGTCGGTCTGGGACTACTTCCACGTCAACTCCGCCTCGGCGGACGGCGACTCGATCCTGGTGTCCGGACGCTCGGCCAGCACGATCTACCGGATCGACCGCAAGAATGCCAGGGTCAAGTGGCGTCTGCGTGGCGATGGAATCAAGCCCGGGACCAACAGCTTCACGATGGATCCGGGCACATCATTCGGCTATCAGCACGATGCCGTCCGCCTGCCGAACGGTGACATCTCGCTTTGCGATAACGGCTCCGCGAACAATTACGGCCCGCCGACAAGCCCGCAGTCGAGTGGCCTCGTACTGAAGCTGAGCAACAACAAGGGCGTCCGCCGGGCGAGCCTGGCCAAGAGGTTCAACCACCCCGATGGCATCGTTTCGATCTCACAGTGCGGCATGAACCGCCAGCCGAACGGCAACTTCGTGGTCGGCTGGGGCAGCGTCAAGCGGTTCACCGAGTTCACGCCGGATGGTGAAGTCGCCTTCGATGCGACGTTCGATACCTCGGCGGTGACCTCCTACCGGGCGTACAAGGACCAGTGGGTAGGCAAGCCGAAGGATCGCCCGGCGATCGCCAGCGAAGCCGACGGCCCCGGCGCCAAGGTATGGGCCAGCTGGAACGGCTCGACCAGTGTCGCCAGCTGGAAGGTGTTCACCGGCGATACGGCCGGCAGCCTTACCCAGGTGGCAAGCTCGCCCTGGAAGGAACTGGAGACCGAGATCTCCATTCCCTCGGTCGACTCCCTGGTTCAGGTGGTGGCCTACGACAAGGACGACAAGAAGCTCGCCGAGTCGGGTCTGATCCCGCTCGGGCAGCAGTCGCCCTAAGTCCGCCCCTCGGCCGCAACGCGGCCAAGCGACACATGAATCAATAGGGGGCCTCGCGGGGCCCCTTATTGATTGCATTGACAGTTTCGAGTATCAATCAACGGTGACGGCAAAGGGAGTATCCGACGCCCCATATGCAGGACAATCAATGCTTGCCGCCGCCATCTCGACCCCGAAGCCGACCTCCCCCACCGCATCAGCTACAAGAAAATCGATCGGACTGACCACAACTCCGCCACGTCCGGTGGGTTCATATGACTAAACCGAACCTAAACGGAGGATTTTCCTTGACTTTCAGCATCGAGAAACGATTTCTGTCTGCCCTGGTGGCGCTGTTCGCGCTGACCACATTCGGCCTTGCTGCCAGTAGCGCTCAGGCCAAGAAGCCGAAACCGGTATCCGTATTCCCCGCCCCGAAGACCCCGGTCGCCTCGGATGAGACGACATTCAGCTTTCGTGGCCTGAAGCCCAGGAACCTGGGCAAGGTCAAGGTCGTCGGTTCGGAGACCGGCAGGGTGGGCCATACCCGCCTTCGCCACTCCGACGGCAAGGGTGTGAGCATCGTGCCGAAGAAGTCCTTTGTCCCTGGCGAGAAGGTCAGGGTCTATACGAAGAAGCGCATCAAGCTGACCAACAAGGGTGACTTCTGGGTCAGGATCGGCAACTTTTACGGAAACGACGACTCGGACCCCGGTCCGGGCACGCCTCCTGCGACCGACGGCCTGAAGTCAAGGCCAGACCTGAAGCCGACCAAGCTCGACGTATCGGTCAACACGCCGGAGGCCTCTCCGGACAAGGTTTTCTACGCCCCGAAGATCGGCGGACTTACGATCGCCGACAACGCCGGACGAGTTCGCTGGTTCCGGCCTGCAGGCTACGGCGGCACAGGAAGCCAGGTCTACAACTTCCAGGCAACGGAGCTGAACGGTCGCCCCGTTCTGACCTACTGGAAGGGTGCCTCTTCGGTCACCGGATTCTCCCAGACCGGTGCCTACGAGATCCTGAACAACAAGTACAACCGGATCGCGAGCATTACGCCGGGCAACGGTTATGGCGCAAACATCCATGAGTTCGAGCTGACCAACCGCAATACCGCGCTGGTACAGGCATACCGCGGCGTCAAGTACGACATGACGTCGGTCGGCGGACCTCCTGACGGAAAGATCCTCGACAACGTCGTACAGGAAATCGACATCAAGACCGGTGCCGTCCTGTTCGAGTGGCATGCCCTCGGCAACGTCGGCCTCAAGGCCGGCGAGGGGCCCATCCCGATCGACGGATCGCTCTGGGATTACCTGCACATCAACGCCACTAAAGCTGACGGAAAAGGGTTCCTGATTTCCGGTCGCCGCACCAGCACCATCTACCGGGTCGACCGCTTCACGGCCAAGACCAAGTGGAGGTTGCGCGGCGACGGGATGAAGCCGAATACCAACGACTTCAACATCGCGGCTGATGCCATGTGGGGTTACCAGCACGATATGGAACGCCTGCCGAACGGCAACATCTCGATGTTCGACAACAGTGCCGACCGGCCCCAGAACAACCTCCCGGTCATCTTCCCGGAGTCGAACATCCTGATCCTGAAGCTCTCCGGAAGCGGAAACAACCGGAAAGCCTCACTGGTCAAGCGCTACACCCACAAACCCGCCCCGATCATCGCGCTGTCTCAGGGAAGTGCGCGACAGCTCGAGAACGGCAACTGGTTCGCCGGTTGGGGACAGGTGCTGGCCATGACCGAGTTCGCTCCGGATGGAGAGATCGTCTGGGATGCGACATTCCCGGCATCGGGCAACCCCTCCAACTCGTACCGATCCTTCAAGGCTCCGTGGACGGGCTTTCCGAAGGACCGTCCCTCGATCGCCAGCGAAGCTGACGGCGCCGGGGCCAAGGTCTACGCCAGTTGGAACGGCTCGACCAAGGTCCACAGCTGGAAGGTGCTCACCGGTGCCACAGCTGACGGCCTGACTGAAGTCGGAAGTTCCGACTGGGAAGGCCTGGAGACGACGATCTCGATCTCGAGCGTCAACGGCGGGGTTCAAGTCGTCGCCTACGACGCCAAGAACAACAGGCTCGGCCAGTCGGGCCTGATCCCGCTCGGGCAGCAGTCCCGCTAGAGCAGCTCGTTCTCCGGCCAGGGCCGGAGCAGACGTTCAGAAGATAAAGGGCCCCCGCGAAGGGGCCCTTTTTCTTTTTGGTGGGACCGCTACAACGACTCTCTGGTCGGGTTGTAGAATTCGTTGGAACCTAAACCGAAACTAAATGGAGGAGTTCTCTTGTCTCTCAGTCCACAGAAGCGGCTGGTCTCTGCCTTGCTGGCAGTGGCGGTCTTGCTCTCATTCGGCGCCCTCGCCGGCGCAGCTCAGGCGAAGAAGCCGGTGTCTGTCTTCCC
>JBBRVF010000013.1:0-10740 GCA_038247145.1 Solirubrobacterales bacterium
CGGAGGGCTCGCCCGACGCCTTCGCGATCAACCTTCGCTTTCTGGTCCCGGCCCTTTCCATGGCCCTCGTCCTGATCCCGCTGTTGCCGTGGTTCGCCCGCCCGCGTCCGCAACTCGGCTTTGCCCTGGTTCTGCTCGTACTCTTCTTCGTCGACGGCCGGGGTGATGCGATCTGGTCCCAGTCCGGTCGCCTCTTCGGTGTCGCCTTCGCTGCGGCGTTCGTCGTACTGCCGGCGCTGGCCTGGCACTTCAGAACGCGTCTCGGGATCTCGCCGCGGGGACGACTCTCGCTCTCCGGCAGCCGCGACCGAGTGCTCGCCGGGGTCGTCGGAGTGGCGCTCGCCGCGGGCCTGCTGATCGCCTGGCCACTCGCCGACGGCTACTTCGACTCCCGCTACACCGACTTCGAGCCCGAGACCGGGCTGGCCGAGCCCTACCGCTGGGCCAACGGGATCGAGGACGCCGAAATCGGTCTGGCCGGGACCACGGCCGGCTTCAGGCAGTACGGGTTCTTCGGCGAAGACCTGTCCAACCGCCTGACTTACATCGGTGAAGAGGCACCCGCAGGGGGCTTCGACGTGATCCGGACCTGCCCCGAGTTCCGCCAGGCCGTCAACCAAGCCGATCTGGACTACCTGGTCACCTCGCCTTTCCTCAACTTCAACGGCGACCGCGAGCCGATCCCGTCGCCGGAGAGACAGTGGGTCGCCGACGACCCCTCGCTGAGTCGGGTGGTGGGGCCGGGCCCGGTCGAGGTCTGGAAGGTCGAAGGTGCGCTCGACCCAGCCACCTGCGAACCTTTGTTACCCGGACCGGAATCGACCCCGGGCCTGGCCGATGGCTGAACCGGCCACCCCCGGCCATCTACCCTTATCCGATCACCTTGATATATCCCCTCGAAAACGCAATCTTCAACTGGGAGGCCGGAATCGAACGGCTGCGCTCACTCGAGCGCGAAGGCTCGCTCAGGGGCGACCAGGTGACCGGTCCGGTCCGCGAGGAGCTCCGCCGGCGCCTCGGGGCCACCTTCACCGCGGCTGATCTGGCCGACCTTTACGGGGCCGGCACCGACTGGGCGCTGCAACTGCCCGGAGTCGATCCTTCCCAGTCCGACCTCCAGGATCTGATCGACGCCGCCTTCTGGCTCCACCTCCAGGCCGCCGGAGATTTCGCCGGAGGCCGACGCATCCAGCTCGATTCCTGAGAGCACCGGGTCCGCCGGGGGTCCCGGCCGCCCCATGACCTTCGACCGAGTCAGTCCTTGCGGCGGATGACGATCTGGTCAGCTTCGACCGTGACCGTCACGTCTCGCTTGCCGGCCCAGCTGTCTTTGTAGGCGGCAAGGTCCTGAACCGCGGGATCGAGCCAGAGGCCGTATCCCTCTTCGCCGTGGTCGAAAGTGCCTTCGAGTTCGTTGCCGGACTGCTCGCGGCGTCCTCCGCCGCGCCGTCCCCGGCGGCGGCGTCGGCGCGGGCGGCCTTCGGCTTCGCCGCCGTCGGACTCCTCGTCGTCATCCGATTCGCCGTCGGAGTCGTCGCCGTCGGAGTCGTCTTCGTCGGAGTCGTCATCGGAGTCGGATTCGCCAGCAGCCTCGCGAGCGGCGGCCTCTTCGGCATCTTTTTCAGCCTGCTCCTTGGCACGGGCCTCTTCTTCGGCGGCAGCTGCCTCGATCTCGGCCTCGATCTCGTCGCGGAGATCGACGTCGGCGCCGTTTTCGGTTTCGCTGTCGGGGGAGAGGTCGTGCTGGCGGCGGAACTCCTTCAGCTCCGAGGCGCTGACCTCGAGCTGATGGGCGATCCAGGCATCGGTGCGGCCTTCCCGGACCCAGGCGCGGATCTGGTTGAGCTGGGGGCGTAACGAGCGTCTAGACATATGGCGGCGAGTTTATTCATCCCGACAGGAGCGCGTCGCTAGGCCGAATGACGCACCAGACCGTCGCGCTAGGGTTTTCGCAGGTCGCCGGTGAGATTTATATAGTCCAGATCAGCCTGACTACCTAGTATTAGGTAGAAGACAATCAACCAGAGTTCCGAACGGAGTCCAACATGTTGGTCCTGACGCGCAAGAGAGAGCAGAGCATCATCATCGGCGAGAACGTCGAGATCATGGTTCTGGGAGTCTCCGGCGACAAGGTTCGGCTGGGCATCACGGCGCCGCGAGAGATCGAAGTCTTCCGCAAGGAAGTAATCGACGAGCGCGGTTCCGGAGCCATTTCTGCCGAATCAGGCGAAGAGTAGGCCGGTCTGAAGTAGAGCCGTGGCGGACGACGGGGTCCGGGCGGCGCAGCCGGGCGGGGCTCAGGTCATCAGGAGGGTGAGCGCCTCGAACATCGCGACGGTGACGACTCCGACCGTGGCGGTGAGGCAGACGGCCAGCACGCTGAAGCGCACCTTGCCTTCCTGCTGACTCCTCGAAACGCGCCTTGCCCTTGACCGGTTGGCCGCGCGGTGGCGGAGCTGCTCGCGCCGCCGCTGTTCCAGCACCTTCTGCTGCTCGAAGGCGTTCTCAAACTGGTTTAGGCTCTGGCGCATTCTCATGGTGAGGGGCCTGCCGACGGATCAGATCCGGAAACAAGCTGTCCTGAAGTTAGCAAACCCTGACAATTCCGCAAGTCAGGCGCAGGCGCCCCAGAGTCCAAGACCGGTATCCCGCGCCTGCTCTTCCATCCGCTCGAACCGATCCGATTCGGCATCGTTAGGGGGAATCGTGAGGGTTTCGGCATAGCCCCGACGGAGCAGTTCGGCGTTCAACATGACATCGCTCACATGAACGTATGCCAACAGTCTGCCGAAGCGATCGCGCAGTTCGGGGCCGAACCTGAGCCGGACGGTCCCTCCCGCCAGCATCGTTTCATTGAACTGCTTTGACTCCTCGCCGTAACACTCGACCGGACTGTCCGGCTTGACCGATTCCGGCGTATCGATACCGATGTAGCGCACGTACTCGCTGCGACCCTCGTAGAAGACCTTCGCGGTATCGCCGTCGACCACCCGGTCCACCTCGACCGTGACCGGCTTTGCCGGGGCGGCCCCGGACGAAGGCGGGCCGTCGGTCACCGGATCCTCGCCCTCCTGTCCGGCCTGGTAGATCAGCCAGAAGCCGACCAGTACCAGCGCGAGAACGACCAGACCGAAGCCACCCCGCGGAATCTGCGGGTAGCTCCGGTCGGTCAGCAACCCGCGGAACTCAGGGGTTGCGCTTGACGTTCGCCAGAAGGGTTTCTTTGATCTGGGCGATGATCTCGAGCGCGTCATTCCATTCGCGCTGCCAGACGTTGCGACCGAAGATCACGCCGGAACCGCCGCCGTCCATTACCGACTTGACGTGGCCGAGAACCGTCTCGTCGTCGACCCTTGATCCGCCGGAGAGCACGATCAGCGAGCGGCCGGCCGACTCGACCACCTGGGTGATCGCTTCGTCCTGGGTCACCTGCATCTCGTTGTAGGGCGGCTGGGCGTCCTTGTCCTTCTCCGGGTTGATCACCGGCATGTTGACCTTGACAACGTCGGCGCCCATTTCCATCGCCATGCGGGCGGCGTAGTCGATCGCATAGAAAGAGGTCGGGCCACCCTTGGCATCGATCGCCTCGCCACGCGGGTAGGACCAGACGACCAGCGGCATGCCGAAGCGGTCATAGTCCTGGCGGACCTGCCTGAGCTGGGCGAGGTCTTCGTCCTGGCGGGGTGAGCCGACGTAGAGGGTGTAGCCGATCGCGTCGGCCCCGAGCCGCACACCGTCTTCGGCCGAAGCGTTGCAGGCGGAGAAGGAATGGGCCGAGGAGGGAATGTCGGTCTTGCCGTTGACCTTGAGGATCAGCGGCACCGAGCCGGCGTAGTCGGGGTAGTACTTCTCGGCCATGCCGATCTGGCAGGCGAGGGCCGAGTAACCGGCTTCGGCGGCCAGCCGGAACTGGTAGTCCGGATCCTTTGAGGCGGGATTGGGAAAAAAGTCCCGCGGGCCGTGCTCGATGCCCTGGTCGATCGGCAGCAGCATCAGCGTGCCGTTACCGGGGCCGAACTCGTAGAGCAGGCGGTGGAGGCGGGCGCGCTTTCCCGGGGCCAACTCGGCCAGCAGGGACTTCTGTTCGGTCAGGCTCTTGGTTTCCATGTGCTGCTCGGACCTCCTCGGGAAAAGTTTCGACTGTGCCTTCAGTATGCCACTGGCGAAGCCCCCCGGTCGGTGTGGTTATCCTCGCAACAGCGCGATATGAACGAGACCGAACTCAGAGTCATCTGCAAGTCCTGCCGGACCGAGGTCAGCCCCTACGTGACCGAGTGCCCGTATTGCGGTGCCAGGGTTCGCAAGCGAGCCCCCAAACTCGAGCGCAGGGACGGCGGTCTGGAGGCGACCAAGTCGAAGCGCGAACTCCGCCAGGAACGGCGACGGGAGCGCAAGGAACGGCGACGGTCCCGGGTCGAGGGCCGCCCCGTCGCGACGTTCGCTTTGATCCTGATCCCCGCAGTGGCGCTGATCGTGAGGGTCGCCAGCGGCGGCGATCTCACCGGCTTCGGTGCCGTGGTCGTACCGTTCGACTCCGGCCCCTGGCGCTTCCTGACCGCCCAGTTCGCCTACGTCAGCGTCGGCTACCTGTTCGCCGTCGCTCTCACCCTGGCCATTTTCGCTCCCGGTCTCGAACGCCGCCTCGGCTCGCCGGCCACCGCGATCCTGCTGGTTGCCTGCGGCGCCCTTGGAACCACCGGTGCCTGGGCGATCGAAGAGCAGACCGGCACCTTCGGAGTGATCGCCGGCGGCAACGGCATGGCTCTCGGCGCGATCGCCGCCTGGTTCGTGATCCGCAGGCCGGAGGCGACCCGTCTCGACGAGGAAGTGGACAGCATCGGCGTGCTGGTCTGCGCGGTGGTCATCCTGCTGCTGCCGCTGGTTGTCGATTCAGCCGATTTCTGGTCCGGCATAACCGGAGGAGCGATCGGCGCCCTGGCCGGCGTGGTCGCTGCGAGAGCACTGGCCAGGTCATGAGCGAGTCCTTCAGCGAAGAGCAACTGAAGGAAGCAGTGGCGAGGCTGTCCGACCGCGAGAGCTTTGCCGAAGCCGAACGGGTCGTGACCACCGTCGCTCCCGACCTCCAGGGGGTCCTGGTGAGTGCCCTCGGTGCCGGCGGCTGGTTCGGGGAGTCTCACCAGTCCGAGACCCTCAAGGCGGCGACGATTCCCGACGAAGACGCCCGCCTCACGGCGATCCGCGCCCTGCTGACCGAGGAGACCCACATCGGCATGATGGTCGGGGTGGCCGTCGGCTGGGCGCTGAGGGCCGACCTTGAAGAGCAACCTGAAAACCAAGAAGGAGAGGTCTGAAGATGGAGATCCGCTACCACGGTCATTCCTGTGTTGAATTCCACGACGGAGACATCAGGCTGCTGGTCGATCCGTTCCTGGCCCCCAACAACCCGCTGGCAACGGCCGGCCCCGGGGACGTCGATCCGACCCACATCGCCCTGACTCACGGTCACGCCGACCACGTAGCCGACGTCGTCGAGGTCGCCGAACGGACCGGGGCACAGGTTGTGGCGATGGTCGAGCTGGCGAACTGGCTTCAGGAGCAGGGAGTCGAGAACGTTTCCGATCCGAACCTCGGCGGAACTGTCCGCTTCGAAGGGCTGTCGATCAAGCTGGTCCCGGCCTGGCATACGAATACGGTGCCGGGCTCCGACGAGCACCCGTTCAGCGCCGGCCACGGAACCGCGCTCGGCTCGGCCGCCGGCCTGATCATCGAGCTGGGCGGGGTCACCATCTACGACGCTGGTGACACCTGCCTGTTCGGTGACATGGAGCTGATCGGCAAGCGCCACGGAGTCGACCTCGCCCTGCTGCCGATAGGTGGCCATTACACGATGGATCGCGAAGACGCCGCTTATGCGGCAGGGCTGACCGGCGCCAGGCAGGTGATGCCGATCCACTTCAACACTTTCCCGCCGATTGAGACCGACGTCGAGGCTTTCGGCGAGGACCTGACCTCGAAGGGGATCGAAGCGGTCGTGATCGAGCCCGGGGGAACTGCCGAGCTGTAGGTCGGCCGGGAAGTGCCGACCGGAGTCGGCGTCCCGTCGGCTTCACAACTGCTTCGCAGCTACTGGGTGACGTCCGGCGCGGTCGGCGTGCTGCCGGGCGTCGGGATCTGCGGGGCGCTGCCACCGGTCGGGGCCGGGCTCGGCGTGCTCGGCAGCGGGGCCGCGGGCGGGACCGGGGGCGGGACCGGCCTGTTCACAGTCTGGCCGACCGTTGGAGGCTTGATCTGCGAGGGAACCTGAGGATCGACTACGGCGGGGGGCGGAACCTCGGTCGGCACATCGACCACCTTGCCATCGAGACCGTCATCCGGCTTTTCGTTGTTTTCGCTGGTACTGCCGATCGGCTCCGTCTCGACGATCGCCGGTTCTTCGGCCGGCAGCTCGGTTGCTGCATCTGCTGGAGCCGCTTCGGTCACGACCGGGGCGACCGGCACGGCCGGCGGCTCAGAGTCGGAACCGGACTTGACCACCAGCGCGACTTCGACCGGGCCCTCGCTCGCCGGAGCGGTCTCGGTTACGTGCTTGACCGGGGGGGCGGCCGCAACGACCTTGGAGGGGGCTTCCACGCCTTCGTTGGCGGTATTGGTTGAAACCTTGTTGGAGACCTCGACCGCGCCGGCGGTGATGACCGCGGCGGTGACGACTCCGGCGATGGCCTTGATGCCCACCGCGCTGGTCACCGCACCGATACCCGATGCCGCGCCGGCAGCTCCGGCAGCGGCACCCGCCGCGGCACCTACACCCACGCCCGCTGCACCCGTTCCTGCGGCTCCCGCCGCACCTGCGCCGGCCGCGCCCGCACCTGTGGCGGCACCGCTGCCACCCGCGGTCGTTCCGGCTCCGGCGCCGCCGAATCCGATCTTCGCCGCGATCGCCGCCGTGAGGGCGAGCAGCGGGCCGACCGGCATGATCATCGCCAAAACCTTGGAATCGGATCGCAGCTGCTTGCGGAAGGACTCGCACTCCTCACAGTCGCGCACATGCCGGCGGACCGGTCCGGTGGCTTTGGTCAGGCCTTCGGCGGCCTCGGCCAGCTCGACCCGGACTTCGCCACAGGTCAGCATCCGGGCCTGGCTGGCCTCCGCCAGAGAAATGCGGGCCCGAACCAGCAGCGACTTGACCGAAGGAACGGTCGCGTCCATCGCTTCGGCGATCTCCTCGTAAGAAAGGGCGTCGATCTCGCGAAGCAGCAGGGCAGCGCGCTGGCTCTCGGGAAGCTTGGTCACATCGTTGAGGAGTTGACGGAACTCCTCCCGGTTATGGACCTTTTCGGCGGTCGAGCCGGCCTCGACCATCGGCACCATGTCCATCGACTCCTGGCAGTCGGCCTTGGGCTTGCGAAGGTGGTTCAGCGACCGGTTACGGGCGATCCGGTAGAGCCAGGGCCGGAGGTTGATCTCGCGGTTGTCGGCGATCATCGCCTTGTAGGCGTTGACGAAGACCTCCTGGAGCACGTCTTCTGCGTCTTCGGTCGAGCCGATCATCTGGCGACAGAAGCCGAGCAGCCTCGCCTGGTAGCGGTCGACGATGATGTCGAAGGCTCCGGAATTGCCGCTGCGGACGAGCGCGACGAGCTGCTCGTCCCCCTTCAACTTCAGCAGCGGCGACTTGCGCGTCAGTAGGCCTCGACGCGCTGCATGGCTGAGAGTTGATGCTTCCACGGTTCTCCTTGTGACTGGTAGGCCGGCGGACAAAACCCGGCTTGACACTGACAACACCGTAGCAACGCAGATGTAGCGCTATCTAAAGAAAAAATCCGGGAATTCGCATCGCCCCTCTACTATCCGCTTGCCCGGATGGCGGAACGGTAGACGCAGCGGCCTTAAAAGCCGCAGCCCTTCACGGGCGTGCGGGTTCGAATCCCGCTCCGGGTATCCTCGTGAGCGTGCTCGCGAGGAGGCTGCCGAACCGACAACCAGACTGGGGAATCCATGACTTCTGACAGACCGCACAAGGGCTGGGTCCGTTTCCTGACGATACTCGTCGGTTTTCTGACCGTACTCGCCATCCTTTCGACCTGGGTCGACCGCCAGATCTTCGACTCGCAGGAGTGGGGAAACACCTCGCTCGAGATGCTCCAGAACCCTGAGATCCAGGACGAGGTTGCGGCGTTCGCGGTCGATGAGCTCTACGACAACGTCGACGTCGAGGCAGAGCTCAAGGACATCCTCCCCGGTGACCTCGACTCACTCTCGGGTGTAGCGGCCGGCGGTCTGCGCCAGGTGGCCGACCAGGGGGCCAAGCAGGCACTGAGTAACCAGCGGGTCCAGAGTCTGTGGGAGCAGGCCAACGTGGCCGCCAACGAGACGCTGGTGGCGCTTATCGAAGATGACAGTGATGTCCTGAGCACCAGCGACGGAAAGGTCACGCTCGAGCTGCAGCCGCTGATCGTCGAGATTGCCGATCAGGTCGGCCTCGGCCAGCAGGCCCGGGACAACATCCCCGCCTCGGTCGGGCAGATCGAGATCGTCGATTCCGAACAACTCTCGTCGGTCCAGACGGCGGCCACCCTGATCCACGGCACGGCGCTGATCACCGCCCTGCTCGGTCTGGCTCTGATCGGTCTCGCGGTCTATCTCTCTCCCGGCTACCGCTGGCTGACCCTGCTCTGGACGGCCGGGGCTCTGATCATGGGTGCCCTGATCGTGCTGATCCTGCGCTCGGTACTCGGTGGAATTCTGGTACCCGAACTGGCGACGCCGGATGTGCAGCCTGCTGCCGACGCGGCCTACGGGATCGCCACCGACCTGCTCAGGTCGATCGCCTGGACCGTGATCTGGAGCGCGATCCTGCTGATTCCGCTGGCCTGGCTGATCTCCCCGACCAAGTCGGGGGAGTCCGCCCGGTCCTACCTGGCTGTCCCATTAGGGCGCTACCCGGGGGCGACCTTCGCCCTGCTCGGCCTGGTCGCTTTCATCTTCCTGCTTATGGGTGCGGGCGACCAGCGAGGCTTCCTGATCCGCCTGATGATCGTATTCCTGGCGGGTCTCGCCACCTTCTTCTTCCGCCAGCGGCTGGTTGAGGCATACCCGGATGCGAACTTTGGCGGCCTCGGCGACTTCGGCGACCGGATGCGCGAGAGGGCCGGCAATGTCTGGTCGAAGAGGCCGACCGGCCTGCCCGACCGCGGAGGCGAGGGTGCGGACGGCGGTACGGACCCGTCCGGCGCCGCCTCGGATTCAGATCCGGCTGAGGCCGAAACCACCCAGCTCGCCGCACAGCCCGAGACCGAGCTGCTGCGGGCTCCTGGCGGAGGCGACTCCGAAGACTCGAAGTGGGACCGGCTCGAGAGGCTGGCCGGCATGCGAGACCGCGGCATCCTGACCGAAGAAGAGTTCGCCGCCGAGAAGCAACGCCTGATGGGCGGGGGGTAGCGGTTCAGCGGCTGCTGACATGGGCGTATGAAAAAGCGGGTCCTCGCTACCCGGGACTCTTCGTTGCGGCAGAACTGCAGTCGGCCTGGCTGATCGCCTTCGCCACCCTGGGCGTTTTCAGCCTCTACTACGACACACCGATCGGCGATTACGTCGAGCTCGCCGGGGCGATCCTGGCGCTGACCGCCCTGGTGATTCTGATCAGCGTTTTTCGGGCGCGGGTCTTCATGAGGCCGATCGGGCGCTGGATCGCCAGCCCCGACCGGCGCGAGAATCCGGTGCTCGCGACCAGTGCCTGGGAGGCCGCGGTCGGCGTTCCGTTCGCAATCGCCGTCCGGGAAATGATCTGGCCGGTCATCCTCGTGGCTGTCCCGGGTGTGGTCGGCTCGATCGTCGTATTCGACTTCAATCCCTGGTCGGCAGTCCCGCTTATGGCCGGCTCGCTAATCGCGATCGCCTACGGAGGCGTGCTCCACTACTTCGGCATGGAGAGCGGAATGCGGCCCGTGCTCAAGGACATCAACCGCCAGCATGCGCCTTGGGCGCGGTCGGAGATCAAGGTGTTGCCGCTGCGAATCAAGCTGATGGCATCGCTTCCGCTGATCAACGTCATCGCCGGCCTCACCGCGGCCTCGCTGTCCGGTAGCGGTGGCGGCGGGGTAAGTCTCGGGATCGACGTGCTGATCGCGATCGGCGTCGCGGTGGCGGTAAGCCTGGTACTGACATTCATGCTGGCCGGGTCTGTGCTCAGGCCGATAAACGACATCGAAGAAGGGATCGAGGCGGTTCGCGAAGGCAGGTTCGGGGTGACCGTGCCGGTGACCACTCCCGATGAGATCGGCAACCTTTCAGCCGCCTTCAACCAGATGTCACAGGGGCTGGCCGAGCGTGAGCGCATCCGCACCGCCTTCGGTACTTACCTCGACCGCAACGTCGCCGACCACATCCTCAGCGCCGAGCCGGGAGCGGCGGGAGCCGAGATGGAAGTCTCGCTGCTGTTCTGCGACGTGCGGGACTTCACCTCCTTTGCGGCGACGTCAGACGCGCCGGAGGTCGTCGCAAAGCTGAATGAACTGTTCGAGGCGGTCGTCCCGATCATTGCCAGCCATGGCGGACACGTGAACAAGTTCATCGGCGACGGACTACTGGCGGTATTCGGGGCGCCCGAGCCTCACGCCGACCACGCCGAGCGCGCGGTCCGCTGCTCGATCGCCATGGCCCAGCGAGTGAACCACGGCGGCGACGGCCTGCTCAGCATCGGCATCGGGGTCAATTCGGGCCGGGTCGTGGCCGGCTCGATCGGCGGCGCCGGAAGGCTTGACTACTCGGTCATCGGCGACG
>JBBRVF010000014.1:0-10721 GCA_038247145.1 Solirubrobacterales bacterium
GACAGGCCTCGACGAACCAGGCGTGGAGCCGGTCATCCGCGGTCAGCTCGGGGTGGAAAGAAAAAGCGCTCACCGTGTCATGCCGGACCGCGACCGGATGACCGCGGACCTCGGCCAGCACCTCCACCCCGTCTCCGACCTGTTCGACCCAGGGCGCCCGGATGAATACCGCCCGAAACGGCGGTCCGGCCATACCGGCAAGCTCGATGTCGTCTTCGAAGCTGGCAAGCTGTCGGCCGAAGGCATTGCGGCGGGTGGTGATGTCGAGCAGTCCGAGGTGGTCGCGGTCGGCGACGATCATGCCGGCACAGGTTCCGAGGATCGGGATGCCGGCGTCCTTGAGCTGCCGGATCGGGTCGGTCAGTCCGTACTGCTCCATGCCCATGGTGATAGTGGTGCTCTCACCGCCAGGCAGGATCAGGCCGTCGAGGCCTTCGAGTTCTTCCGGGGAGCGCACCTCCACCCCCAGCGCACCGACCGAACCCAGATGCTTCAGGTGTGCCGCAAAGCCGCCCTGAAGGGCCAGCACACCGATCCTCAGCGGGCTGCCGACCGTAGCCGGCGCGGGACTACCAGCCCCGTCCGGCAAGCTTTGCGTCTTCGCTGAGCGTCGACATCTCGATGCCGGGCATCGCTTCGCCGAGCTGCTCGCAAGCCGCCGCGACCCTATCGGGGTCGTTGAAGTGCGTAGTCGCCTCGACGATCGCCTTGGCCCGGCGTTCCGGGTCGTCGCTCTTGAAGATTCCCGATCCGACGAAGTTGCCTTCGGCGCCGAGCTGCATCATCAGCGCGGCGTCGGCCGGTGTGGCGATTCCGCCGGCGCAGAACAGCGGCACGGGCAGCCAGCCCTGAGTAGCGACGTCGCGGACCAACTCGAGCGGGGCAGAAAGGTTCTTCGCGGCGGTCGCAATCTCGGTTGAGGTGAGTGTGCCGAGGTGGCGGATACCGGAGGTGATCTCACGCATGTGGCGGACCGCTTCGACGATGTTGCCGGTGCCGGCCTCGCCCTTCGAGCGGATCATCGCCGCGCCTTCGC
Source organism: Solirubrobacterales bacterium (assembly GCA_038247145.1). Taxonomy (GTDB): domain Bacteria; phylum Actinomycetota; class Thermoleophilia; order Solirubrobacterales; family 70-9; genus 67-14. Next base: position 1,037 of record JBBRVF010000014.1, read on the forward strand.
CGATTCGGCGCAAAGCCTCGCCAAGGTTGGTGGCACCGCAGACGAACGGTGCGTCGAACTCGAACTTGTCGATGTGGTTTGCCTCGTCGGCCGGGGTCAGGACCTCCGACTCGTCGATGAAGTCGACGTCGAGTGACTGGAGCACCTGGGCTTCGGCCATGTGGCCGATCCGGGCCTTGGCCATCACCGGGATGGAAACGGCTTCCTGGATCTCCCGGATCATCCGCGGGTTCGACATGCGGGCGACGCCGCCGTCACGCCGGATGTCGGCGGGAACCCTCTCCAGAGCCATCACCGCGCAAGCGCCAGCCTGCTCTGCGACCTTCGCCTGTTCCGCGTCGACCACATCCATGATCACACCGCCCTTGAGCATCTCGGCAAGGCCGGTCTTGACTCGGAATGTCGCTTCTTCAGCCATCCCTTGAATATAGAGATTCCGCTCGGCCGAGCGGCCGGTCGGGCGCTTACTTCAGCTTGTAGGCCCGAATCCGGTCGCGGTGCGCATCTTCGTCGCGAGAGTAGACACCATGGGCCAGAGCGTGGACAAGGGCCATCAGGGCGGTATTCGAGCGCAGGAAGGAGGGGCTGTTGGACGAGTAATAGAGGCTCAGGTCGGCCTGCTTGACGGTGTCGGAAAGGGTCGCGTCAGAGATCGCCAGGGTGCGGGCGTCGCGGTGGCCGGCCAGCTTCATGGCTCTTGCCAGCAGCGGGTGGGCCCGGCCGGCGGAAAGGGTGATCACAAGGGTCTCTTCGTCGATCCGGCCGAGGCGCTGAAGCGAAGGTCCGGCCGTCGAGGTGACAATCTCTGCCCGGATGTCGAGCAGGCTCAGCGTATGCCGCATGTAGCTGGCGAAGAAGGCCATCTGGTCGGTGCCGACGATGACCACCTGGCTGGCGGCGGCAAGGGCAGCGACGGCCTGGTCGATCTGGTCCTGAGACAGCTTGCGCGCGGTCTCTTCGAGGTTGGCGTGATCGGTCCCGAGCGAAGCCTCGAACTCCGAATGGTCAAAGGCGAACAGCATGCGGCCTGCGGAGCGTTCGGAACCACCGACCGTTGCCCGGTATTCCTCGATTGCCGATCCCTGAAGTTCGGGGTAACCCTCGAAGCCGAGGGCCTGGGAAAAGCGGACGACGGTCGAGGACGAAGTACCGGCCCGCCGGGCGAGTTCCTCCGCGGTGAGGAAGGCGGCTTCGTCGAGGTGGTCGACGATGTAGCGGGCTACATCTTTCTGCGACCGGGAAAACTCTTCGATCCGGTCCTCGATGTAGGTTGACAGGGTCTTGGTTTCGGGGGTCGCAGTGCTCACGCCGTCCATTTCGCTGCTACCGCCGGTTTCCCTTCAAGAGCAGGAACTATGAGATCTCTGAGTGGCCTTCCGAATCGCCGTCAAAGTCTGACCGGATTCACCTCCGACGGTGACGAGATCTGGATCATCCGCTCGATCTCCCAGAAGTTCTACAAGTGCCAGGGCTGCTACGACTCGATCGAGGTCGGCGCCGAGCACGTGGTGGTCCAATACATCGGCCGTATCGGTGGAACCGAACACTCTCACTGGCACCAGCGCTGCGCCGAAGAGATCCTCTTCCCGCAGAGCCGCGGCCTCAGGCCGGTCGCGGCGAAGGAGTCCAGCCGCCACAAACTCGAGAAGCGCGGCAACAAACCGTCGGGACGACGCCGGCGCCCCCGCGGCTGAAGGACGTAAGCGTCGCTGGCTATTCTGGAACAACCGACCCCAGCCCGAGGAGCCAGATGAATCAGAACGGAAACGCGGTCGCGCACATCACCGCCCGTCTCTTCACCGACCCGTCCTGCCCGTGGGACTACTCGGCGGGACCGGCCCTGAGGACGATCGAATGGCGCTACCGGGACCAGATCAAGTGGCAGATGGTTCTGATCGGCCTCTCCGAACCTGGAGATCCGCCGAAGTTCGAGCCCGCAGAACACGCCTCGCACTACGCCAGATTCCGCGACCGGTACGGAATGCCGTTCTCGATCCAACCAAAGGCGCGCCCCGCCAGCAGCGCCCGTGCCTGTCAGGCAATCATCGCCACCAGAATGCTCCAGCCGGGATTGGAGTGGCGTGTGCTGAGGACCCTGCAGCTCCTCCAGTTCAACACCCCCCTGCTTCTGGATAGCGACCCCGATCTAAAAGCGGCACTCAGCTCGGTCGACGGCCTCGACTACGAAGTAGTAGTCGAGGCGCTCGATTCGCCGCAGGTCCAGAGCTCTTACCGCACAGACAAGGCCAAGGCCCGGACCGCCGGCGGGGGAGCAACCGAGTTCCAGGGCAAGGCAGCCGATTCAGAGGACGGGACCCGCTACACGGCGCCTTCGATTCTCTTTTCTCGCGGCGGTACCCACCTCGAGGCCGGCGGCTTTCAACCTGTCGAGGTCTACGACGCGATCATCGCCAACCTCGGCACCGACCTCGACCGAGCCGGTCCACCCGAGGATCCGCGTGAGGCGCTCACCCTCTACCCCGGAGGACTCAGCACCCAGGAGACGGCCGCGATCATGACCAAAGGAAACGACCCACCCGACCGGGCCTATGCCGAGCGCATGCTGACCGGACTCCAAGGCGAAGGCACAGTGAGGCGGATCGCAATGGGCGACGACGCGATCTGGCTGGCGGCTTGAGTCCCAGCCAGCCTCTGGAACGCCGATGAACCAGCCCTCAAGCACGGCCCGACCGGTCACCGCCCGCCTCTTCAACGACCCGTCCTGTCTCTGGGGCTCCTCGGCGAGTCCGGCGCTGCGCACGATCGAGTGGCGCTACCGCGACCAGATCGAGTGGCAGCTGGTGACGATCGGCCTCTCGGAGCCTGGTCGTGAGCCGAAGTTCACGCGGGGCGAGCTGGCCTCCTTCCAGGCCGGGATGCGTGACACCTAGAGTATGCCGTTCGCGCTTCAGGCCAAGCAGCGCCCGGCGACCAGCGGCCGCGTCTGGCCAGGCGATCGTCGCCACCCGGATGCTCCAGCCCGGCTACGAGTGGCGCGTGCTGAGGGCGCTTCAGCTGTTGAACTTCAACACGCCGCTACTGCTGGCGGAACCGAACACTCTCACTGGCGCCAGCGCTGCGCCGAAGAGATCCTCTTCCCGCAGAGCCGCGGCCTCAGGCCGGTCGCGGCGAAGGAGTCCAGCCGCGACAATCTGGAGAAGCGGGGCCGGCGGCCTTCGGGCCGGAGGCGCCGACCCCGCGGCTGATCCGCCAAGGCTTGCGACCGGCCGGATGTTCCTTCGCTCAGTCAGCCGAACGACGGCCGCGGCGAATGACCAGGAAAGCCGTTCCAGCCGCGGCGATCAGCACCAGGCCGACGAATGGTGCGAGCGGCACGCCCTCATCGCTTCCGACCCAGGTCAGCGTGCCCCTCGCGTTCGCCGATTCGCCGTCGATCACCATCGGGATCCGGTAGTCGAAGACCTTGGTCACGGCATCTTCATCGGACACCTGGACCGGGATGCCGTCGCCCATGTAGTGGGAGCGGTGGTCGTGCCAGTAGCCCACTCCGGTGTCATCGATCTGGCTCCACTCGGGGACCGCGTCCGGATCGGCCCTTTCGGGAACTTCAACGTCGGCGAGGCGGTCCTCGTTGAGGTAGTAGGAGGGCGAGTTGAGGTTGACCTCGACCACACCATCGGGACTGAAGCGCAGGTAGGGCTCGCCGTCGTAGCCGATGACCACGACCACCTTGCCGCTGCGGTTGACCAGCTCCAGACCGTCGTCGAAATTCTTCACGGTCAGTGCGATGCCGTCGGCCAGACCGGTCGGGCCGATCGATGTGATCTCGGATCTGAAGTTGGGGTTGCCCTGATGGGCGGATGACACCGGCGCAATCACTGCCGCCAGCGCCAGGAGGGCACAGACCGTGCCGGTGAAGCGTTTCATCGTTGCTCCCGTGCCGGGGTATCGACGACGCACTCTAGCCGGGTGACGTCTGCGGCCGGGACCGCAGTGACGGCCGACTATCCTTGGAAACCCGATACCCGAAACAGGAGCGCCATGAATCAAACGACAGGAAAGTCCGACTCGATCAAGGCCTGCCTGTACATCGACCCTGCCTGCCCATTCGGGTATTCGGCGAGCCCTGCCCTGCGGACGATCGAGTGGAGATACCGGGACCAGATCGAGTGGCGGCTGGTCATGATCGCACTGTCTGAACCAGGGGATCCGCCGAAAATGAAAACCGGCAAACTCGCCGCGAATTTCGTCGGGATGCGCGACAGACACGGAATGCCCTTCGCAACCGAACCGAAACCGAGGAGCGCCACCAGCGAACGTGCCTGCAAGGCGATCATCGCGGCGCGAATACTTCAGCCGGGCTTCGAGTGGCGTGTGCTGAGGACACTTCAGCTGCTGAACTTCAACACACCTTTGCTGCTCGACGATGATGCCGGCCTGCGTGCCGCCCTCAGCTCGGTAAGCGGGCTCGACTACGAAGCCGTGATGGCCTCGCTCGATTCCGAGCCCGTAAAGGACGGCTACCTGAAGGACCGGGCCGAGGCCCGAAGCGCTGCAGGCGGTCCGGCCGAGTTTCAGGGCAAAGCCGCGACCGACGATGGTGGCGCCAGGTATACGGCTCCATCGGTTGTTTTCTCGAGGGGCGGCACGGTCCTGGAAGTCGGAGGCTTCCAGCCGGTCGAGGCTTACGACGTGATCATCGCCAACCTCGGCACCGACCTGAAGCGCCACGAACCTCCGGAGGAGCCGCTCGAGGCCCTGAGCCTCTACCCCGGTGGACTGAGTACACAGGAGGTGGCCGCGATCATGACCGAGGGGAACGATCCACAGGACAGGACCGGAGCCGAGCGCAGCCTGATCGGCCTACTCGACGCTGGGAAAGTCAAACGCATCCCGATGGGACACGACGCGATCTGGCTGGCCGTCCGCTGAAAGACCACACCGGCCAGAGTACATCCGTACATAGGATGGGCTGATGAGTCTGTTCAAAGAAGCGACGGGTTCAGGCGGCCCGGTGCTGACCGACGGCGGCATCGAAACCAGGATCATGTTCGACTCGTCCATCGTCATGGAACCGCATGTCCAGGTCGCGGCACTTGCCGGCGAGCCCGAGGGCCGCGAAGCACTCAGGGAGATCTACTCGGGCTACGTAGCGGCGGCCAGGGAGTTCGACCTGCCGGTAATCATCGGCAGCCCCACATTCAGGGCCAGTCCCAACTTCATCAGCCGCGCCGGTCTCGAGCCACAGTCGATCGACTCGCTCAACCGCGACGCTGTCTCGCTGGTGCTCGAAGTCCGCGAACAGTCCGGTCACGACCGGGTTCTCATAGCCGGCGACATCGGCCCGAGCGGGGATGCCTATCTGCCCGGGCAGGCCCTGTCGACTGAAGCCGCCCACGATTACCACCGCGCTCAGTCGCAGGTGCTCGCGGATGCGGGAGTCGACTTCCTCTTCGCCCCCACGTTCCCGTCAGTCCGAGAAGCCGAAGGAGCCTGCGTGGCGATGGCGGAGACGGGCCTGCCCCACGTGATCGGCTGGATCCTCGGGCCCGATCACCGGATACTCGACGGCTCGACGCTTGCCTCGGCGATAGCCCGGATCGACTCGAATCCGGAGGCAAGGCCGGCCCATCACTGCCTCTGCTGCATCCACCCGTCCGCCGGGGCCCCCACCCTCGCCGCGCTCGAATCCGAAGCGCCCGACCTCGTCCCACGGGTGGCCGAATTCAAGGCGAACGGATCACCGCTGAGAACCGACGAACTGGTCAAGCTCGACCACCCGACCTCCGATCCTCCCGGCAAGTTCGCCGAGCAGCTCGCCGCACTCTACGATCCGGACGGGCTCCGGATTCTCGGCGGCTGCTGCGGTACGGACGACTCCCACATGAGGGCACTTGCCGCCCTTCTGGCCGGCTTGGACTGACCGCCCCGGAGTTCCAGTCGGCTCGGCCGACGACTGCCGAAACGGGGTCAACCCAGCCAGCCGAGGGCCACAGCTGCGGCCAGCGCGATCAGCAGCATCCCTGAAGCCGTCTGGGCTGCTGCCTCGTGCTCACGCCTGCCGCGCCGGTCGAGTTCGAGACCGATCAGGGTGAAGGTCACCGCGAAGGCCGCGATCGTGGCGGCCAGGAGCAGGGGCTCGACGTCGCCGAGAGCGAGGGCGAAGCCGACTACGAGGTTGTCGAGGGTCAGACCGGCTGCCAGCGCCGTGATGCCTCCCCAGGTCCCTGCTGCGGACGCCTCAGGCCGAAGCGTCGATCTCCGCGTTCACTTCCTTCTTCAGCTCTTCGGCGTCGGCGTCGATCTGCTTGGAGATCATCTTCTTGGCCTGCTTGGTGGCCTTCTCGATCTGCTCGTCGATCTTCGACTCGCCGATCACGATGATCGCAGCCTGACCTTCGTCGAGACCCTCACCGAGATCCTTGAGGTCACCACGGGACATGCCCCGGAACAGGTGCGCTCCGACACCACCGATGACACCGCCGACCGCAGCCGAGGCGATCAGCGAAGGCGGGAAGAGGATGCCTACCACTGCGCCGACTCCGATTCCACCCCAGGCACCGTGCTGGGTCGGCTTCTCGGTCTTGTGAACATGAACCTTGCCGTCGTCGGACTTCTCGATGACAGCGGAGTCAAAGGTTCCGATCAGCCCGGCAGCATGCGCCTCGAAGACTGTTTCGTAGTCGGTTTCGGCCGTGGCGAAGTCGTCGTAGATGGCGGCGTAGAGGAATACAGGTCGATCAGACATGGAGAGGTCCTTTGGTCGGGGCTTTGAAGACACCGTAGCTGCCGGCCACCGGACCGTTGTCATCCGCTTGTGATGAAAAGCGGGCACATCGCCGACCCCCACCCCGGGGATCGACCTCTATCGCCTGCGCCCGACCTCGGCCTTCAGCCTCAGTGCCGCCGGAGGGCAGGCTGAAAGCGCGTTCTTCAGGAAGGCCTCCTCTCTGCCGTCCACACTCAGCCGCCAGCGGAACTTCACCGCTATCCAGCGGGCGACGTAAGGGCAGGCGAAGTTCTCGTTGTCGGGCATCCACTCGGCCGGGTCCCGATCCGACTTCGAACGGTTGCTGGAGGCCGACACCGCGATCAGCGAATAGGAACCGAGGTCGTTGGCGAAGTCATCCCTCCTGGCCTTCGGCCAGCCCCTCGCCCCGGAAGCCCAGGCCTCCGCGAGCGGCACCATGTGATCCACATCGAAGTCACCGGGGTCGGTGGTCGTGACGCCGTCATAGACCGAGAACCACCTGCCGGACTCCGATCCACAGCGTCCGTCCCGCCTGTCCTGCCGGGCGAGGACAAGCTCGCGCACGTCGCAGGCGCCGAGATCGGCCCAGTGGTAGAAGAGGTCACGGTCGTAGCCGGCCACCACCTCGGCCGACACCCTGAGTCTGGTGAGCAGGGTTGACGCGAGATTTCCCCCCCTGCTTCTGCTGCCGGTCGATGGCTCGGCCTTCTGCGCCCCGCTCTCTCTGCTGGAGCGCCCGTCTGGACCGTTGCCGCCGGGTTCGGACTGACGATCAACTGACACCCGCTCGCGGCGGTCGTTGCCGACACCGCCAGTGTCTGTCTCCGCGCAACCTGCGGTGAGCATTGCCATAGCAAGCGCAAGGGCACCCGCAGACCTCCATACTTTCAGTCGGCTCGTTCTGGTCATGGTCTCTCGATCAACCTGATTCTCGCAGCGGCCCCGGACCGTGACGATTGAAAAGGGACGGAAACGGGAATACATTCAAGAGCGCTACCCGAGGACGGCGGCAGCAGCCGAGCCTGCGGCGGTCCAGTACGAACGAACCGAAAGGAATCATCGTGGCCAAGTCCAAGAAAAAGAAGCCCAAGCAGGAACTGAACCTCTACAACCGCCTCCGCAAGAGCGGAGTCCGCAAGAAGGTCGCCAAGCAGGTCTCTCGGGCGGTACCCGACAGTGACGATCCGAAGCTGAAGCCGGCCAAGCGCGCAGCCGACGATCTGGCCTCTGCAGCCGCCGAGATCAAGGACATCGTCACCGGCGGTCCCCAGAAGCGCTCCAAGGCGGCAAAAAAGGCCGCGAAGACCCGCAAGGAGAACAAGGCCAAGAGGAAGAAGGCCGGCAAGAAGGCCGCGAAGACCCGCAAGAAGAACAAGTCCTAGGACATGAGCGAACCCCCCGAGGGGACCCGCAATAGAAAGATCAGGGACGCCGCCGCCGAATTCCTCGAAAAGCGGCGGATCGCCGTCACCGGGGTATCGCGCGAGCCGTCCAACCACGGCAGCAATGTCGTCTACCGACGGCTGCGTGACCGGGGCTACGACGTCTTCGCGGTAAACCCGAATGCCGAAGAGGTCGAAGGCGACAGGAGCTATCCCGACCTGGCGTCAATCCCCGGCGGGGTCGAGGCAGTGGTGATCGCGACCAGACCCGAGACCGCCGATCAGACGATGCGCGAATGCACCGAACTCTCGATCGGGCAGGTCTGGATGCACCGCGGTCCGGGCCCGGGCAGCGTCTCGGAATCCGCCGCCGAATACGGCCGTGAGCACGGCGTAGCCGTGATCGACGGAGGATGCCCCTGCATGTTCGGACCGACCGCCGACACCGGCCACAAAGCCATGTGCCTGGTGCTCAAGCTGACCGGTAACGTGCCGAGAATAGTCTGACGACCAGAGCGTTCCGATTGATTTCCGGGCGGTGATCTTCTTCCCAGCGCTCTTGCCACCGGCGTTGGAGGAGGTCACTCTGGAGGCGAGCTTCACCCTGCAAAACCTGAATCGGGGCGTAACGGCTTGAATCGAGTGGGCCGGGAAGGACTCGAACCTTCGACCTACGGATTATGAGTCCGCTGCTCTAACCGACTGAGCTACCGGCCCGCGGCGGCGATCATATTCCGCGCACCGGTACGGGAGGGCGACCGTTTCGCTCAGTCGTCGTCGCTGTCCTGACCGCCGCCCTCGTCGCCATGACTTTCGCCAGATCCGCCGGATCCGCCGGAGCTTCCGTTGCCGGGGGAAGGCGCAGCGGTCGATCCGCCTCCAGACGAACCGCCGGGCGTGCCTGTGTTGGCAGGAGGCGTGTACTCACCGTCATCCGGGGACTTCTCTCGGTCGGCCTGCTCCTTCTTGCGGTCCTTCTCGTCTTGACCGCGGTTCGCCCCTCCGGAGTTGTTGCCTGGGGCCGGGTTCCGGGGCGGGTCCAGGGCTCTGCCGGCAGACACGGGCTCGCCGGCGATGCCGACCGGCTGATCGGCGAGGTTGCGCGCGACCAGGGCGATAGCGACGGCGAGCCCGATGCCGAGAAGGCCGAGCGCGAGCCAGATCGCAAGGCTCCTGGCGCTGAATGTTGGTGGCTCCTGTCGGTTCATTGCATGAAGAGTAGGAAATGGCGGGTTAGAAGCAGGTAAAACCCTGATCGCTTCAGGGGTGGTTCGTTTCGGCGACGGGGAGCTTCACCGTGGCCTTCGCTCCCGTTGGCTCAACCGGGGAAATGGTGACCGTTCCGCCCCACTGGCCGATCAGCTCCCGGGCTATGGCCAGTCCGAGGCCGGTTCCCTTGACCCCCTGCCGGCCGGCCCTGCCCCTGGCGAAGCGCTCGAATACGGCCTCCTCCTCCCCCGGCTCCAGGCCTTCACCTTCGTCCGTGACGCTGATCCGGCCCAGGGCGACATCGAACACGATCTCGCTGTCGGCGGGCGAGTAGTTGACGGCGTTCTCGATCAGCACGTCGAGCACCCGTCCAAGGTCCGCA
>JBBRVF010000015.1:0-10636 GCA_038247145.1 Solirubrobacterales bacterium
CCCGAAGGCACGGTCGGCGCCGGCACCGGGATGAGCTGCTTCGATTTTCCGGGCGGCATCGGAACCGCCTCCCGCCGGGTCGGCGATCACACGGTCGGCGTATTGCTGCTCTGCAACTTCGGCGACCGTGAATACCTCGACTTCCCCGGCGGACCGCTCGACCCCCCGGAGCGCAAAGCTGCCTCGCATGGCTCCTGCATCGCCGTCTGCGCCACGGACGCGCCGCTGCCGGCCGCCCAGCTTCGCCGCCTGGCACTGCGGCCGCTGCTCGGCCTGGTCCGGGCCGGGTCCTACGGGGCCGAGGGCTCGGGTGAGATCGGCATCGCCTTCGCGACCGAAGCTTCGGGCCCGGAGTTCAGCGACGAAGAGATGAACCGGCTGCTGGCCTCCGCTTGGGAATGCGGTCACGAAGCGGTTTTCAACTGCCTGGTCGCGGCCAGGCCGGCCGAGCGCCGTGATGGCACTATGCAGGACAGTTTTCCGATCGACCTCATACCGGAGCCGGCGTGAGCCAAGCCGACGCCGGGCGGTTGGAGACTGAGGTCGTAAACCTGGCCCGGGAACTGATTCGCATTGACACCTCGAACCCGCCCGGAAACGAGACTCCGGCCGCCGAGTTGCTCTCCACCTACCTGACCGAAGCGGGCGTCGAAAACGAGCTGGTCGGGCCGGATCCGGGCAGGCTCAACCTGATCGCCCGGATACCCGGGACCGGCGACGGGCCTTCGCTCATGCTGATGGCCCATACCGACGTGGTCCCGGCGCCACCGAGCAACTGGACAGTGCCGCCTTTCGACGCGACCCTGCGCGACGGCCACCTGATCGGGCGCGGTGCGGTCGATATGAAAAACGAACTGGCCGCTCGGGCGGTCGCCGTGGCGAACTTCGCCCGCAGCGGCGTTCGGCCCCGTGGTGACATCGTTCTGATTGCCGAGTCTGACGAGGAGCGCAACACGGCCGATGTCGGCATGTCCTGGCTGGTCCGCGAGCGCCCGGACATCAAGTGCGACTTCGCTCTGAACGAAGGCGGCGGGCAGTTGCTCGATTTGGCCAATGGCCGCCGGGTGATGACGATTTCGGTCGGTGAGAAGAAAGTCACCTCGCTGCGGCTGAGGGTCAAAGGGGTTTCCGCCCACGCCTCGGTGCCAGATCGCGAGCACAACACTCTGCTCTCGGTCTCCCGGGTGATCGAGCGGCTCTTCTCCCACGAATTCGAACCGCAGGTTTCGGTCTCGGTCGGGGCTTCGCTGGACGCGATCGGCGCTCCGGCCGGCGAGGATTCCGACCGGCTCGCCTGGGCGGCGGCGCAGCATCCCGTACTGGCGGACCTGGTCCCGGTAATGACCCGGATGACGATCACTCCGACAGGCCTTGCGACCTTCGAGCCAAGCAACGTGATTCCGCCTTTCGCCGACATCACCTGCGATTGCCGGGCGCTGCCCGGTCAATCCGAGCAGGACGTCAAGCGTCACCTGGCCGAAGCGATGGGTGAGGGATTCGACTACGAAGTCGAGTTCCTCGAGCCTCTCGAGGGTGGTTACGAGTCGGAGACCGGTACCGGGCTCTGGTCGATCTGCGAGAGCTACCTCGAGCAACGCTGCCCGGGCGCAACCCTGTTGCCGATGATCACCCCCGGCTTCACCGACTCCCACTGGGTCAGGCAGGCTTTCGGCACCGTCGCCTACGGCATGGCCCCGGTGGTCGACACCGACGTGCAGGTCTACCTCGACTCGATGCATGGCGCCGACGAACGACTGATGGTCTCCGACCTGGCCGGGATGGCGGAGTTCCACCTTTTTGTGCTCGAAGCACTCTCGGCAGGCTGAGTCCGAAGTCGGGTCTGGATCCGCTGACGCCCGAAGTCGTGCTCCCATATGGTGAGGCTTCGTAAACCGGCGAAAGGGGTTCAGTGTTGGCGTTGATCAAAGGACAGGCGGCGGATATCGTCGACACCGCACTGGACCTGACCATCGTTCCCGGTTTCAGCGCAGTCGGCTACCGCGTCCGGAAACGCCTTTTCGGCTGGCAGGCCGACCGGCTCGAAGGTCGCTCGGTCATGGTGACCGGCGCCAACGCCGGAATTGGCAAGGCGATCTCGACCGAGCTCGGACGCCGCGGGGCGAAGGTCCACATGGTCTGTCGAAACCCTGAGAAAGGCCAAGCCGCGCGGGAGGAGATTGCGCTCGAGAGCGGCCTTGAGCCGGAGCTCCACATCTGCGACCTCTCCAGCGTCGAGTCGGTGCGAGAGTTTGGAGAAGCCTTCGCCGCCGGCGTCGCGGCTCTCGACGTGCTGATCAACAACGCCGGCGTGATGCCACCCGAACTTACCAAGACAGACGAGGGCTTCGAGCTGACCTTTGCCACCAACGTGCTCGGGCCGTTCCTGCTGACCGAGCTGCTGATCCCGAAGCTGCGCGAGAGCGACAGCGGCAGGGTTGTGATGATGTCTTCGGGAGGCATGTACTCGAGCGACTTCAAGCTCGACGACCCCGAACTCGAGAATCGCGAATACGACCCGCCGAGGTTCTACGCCCAGAGCAAGCGGGCCGAAGTGATGCTGGCCGACGAGTGGCAGGACCGCGAGCCCGAAGGCGGCCCCGTCTTCTGCTCGATGCATCCGGGCTGGGCCGAAACCCAGGGGGTGAGCGAAGCCCTGCCCACCTTCAACAAGGTGATGGGTCCGATTCTCAGGACCGCGATCGAAGCCGGAGAGACCGCAGTCTGGCTGAGCGGGGCCACTCCCGAGGAGGCCCCGGGCGGAGAGTTCTACATGGATCGAAAGCCCCGCCCCAAGCACCGCGTCCCCGGAACCAGGGAGTCGGCGGAAGATCGCCGGCAGCTCCACGAGCTCTGCCACAAACTGACCTCGGAATCGGGAGTCGGTCGGCGCACCTAGCTCGAGGACTCGACTTTCAGGTACTTGCGTACCGCGAGAACCCGCCGGTGGTCTCCCGGGGTCGCAGTCAGGTCGAGCTTGGAGAAGATCCCGGTCACGTGTTTTTCGACAGCGCCTTCGCTCACCACGAGGTCTTCCGCAATAGCCCGGTTGGAGCGGCCCTCGGCCATCAGCCCCAATACCTCGCGCTCGCGCGGGGTCAGCCCGTCGAGGGGGCCGTCGCCGTGACGCCGGCCGAGCATTATCGAGACCACCTCGGGATCGAGCACGGAGCCACCGGCCGAAACGCGGGTGAGAGCCTCCATGAATCGGTCGATGTCGGAGACCCGGTCCTTGAGCAGGTAGCCGATCCCTTCGGCGCTGTCTGAAAGCAACTCCATCGCATATGTCTCCTCGACGTACTGAGACAGGACGACAAGCCCGACCTCCGGCAAACGCTCGCGGATCGAGCGCGCCGCCCGCAGGCCCTCGTCGGTCTGGGTCGGCGGCATTCGAACGTCGATGATCGCCAGATCGGGACGATGCGCCCCGACTTTCCGGATCAGGTCGGGGGCGTCCCCTGCCTGGCCGACGACCTCGTGGCCCGCCTCGGTCAGCAACCGGACGATCCCTTCGCGGAGCAATACCGAATCCTCGGCGATCACAACTCGCATGGAATCACCGCCTTGACCGTGGTGCCGCGACCTGGGGGGCTGTCGACTTCGAGCCGGCCGTCGAGCGCGGCCACCCGGTCGGCCAGTCCGCTGAGGCCCGACCCGCCTGCCGGATCGGCCCCGCCGATTCCGTCGTCGACCACCTCCACTTCGAGGTGTCCGTTCTTCCTGGCCACCGCAACGGTCGCCTTGCCGGCATTGGCGTAGCGGGCCACGTTGGTCAGAGCTTCAGCGACGAGGAAGTAAGCCGCCGCCTCGATCCCGCTCGGAAATCGCTCATCGGGAAACTCGCTGATCTCGACCGGCAGCGGTGTGCGATCGGCGAGCGCCTGCAGTCCGGCACCCAGTCCCCGCTCACTCAAGACCGCGGGGTGTATTCCTCTCGCCAGCTCCCGCAGCTCACCGGTGGCGAGATCGAGATCGGCCGCCGCCTGGGCGAGAAGCTCGTCGGCACCTTGAGGGTCGCTCTTCAGTTTGTCCCTCGCCAGTCGCAAGCTGAGAGCAGACGCCACGAGTTGTTGCTGCGCACCGTCGTGCAGGTCGCGTTCGAGTCGCCTGCGCTCGGCGTCGGCCCCCTCGACGATCCGGATCCGCGAGGCTTGCAGGTCGGCAACCCGGGCCCGTAGTTCGGCCTCAAGTCGTTCGTTCTCCAGTGCCAGGGCCGCGGCTGCGCCTACTGCATCAACCAGCTGGGTCTGGCCCGCCAGGGCGGGATCGCAGAGCAGCACCGCGATCCGGCGTTCTTTGCTTTCGACCACGCTGAGGAATCGGCCCCGTTCCTCCTGATCAAGGTCGAGCGCCCGACCGTTCTGGTCGACGTAGCCCGACACCGGCGGAAACCAGTACCCGAGCCTCAGCGACGGGTCACCGAGAGCTTCGGCGAGCAGACCCTTCAGCTCTCCGCCTTCCACCGGCAGCTCCCGCAGCCTCGTCAGCAGCCGGGATACCGCCGCCTCTCGCGACAGATGCGTGCGCAGCAGGCCTGCCAGAAAAGCAAAAGGAACCAGCAGGAAGGCGATCAGTATCAAGGGAACGATCGCGCCGGTGATCGGGCCATTGAGGTTGAAGGCCAGGCCGATCAGCTGCAGCGCCAGCAGGGCCATCACCGCGCCGCCTGCCCAGAGCACGGGGACGAAAGTCCCGCGTTGAGCATCGCTTGCACCCTGCCAGCGGCGAACCAGCAAGACCAGGAGTCCCACCACTGCCGGCACGACGATCAGGGCCTGGAGCAGGAGGAATATGTCGGCCACGGTCTCGGAGTCGACAAGCAACAACGGATTTTCGGGACAGTTCAGACACAGATCGGGATCGGGAAATGCCTGGAAAAGCAGGGCAGGTATCTGAAGCAGGAGTCCGGATACCCAGGCCGCAGCGGCGAGAAGCTTCTCGTTTCGGGTAGTGAGGCGGCCGTCGGGAAAGGTGAGCAGCAACTGGAAAAGCAGAACCGTCCAGACGTTGGCGATGGTCGCGCCGATTATGAAAAGGAGGGGCTGATCGGAGAGGCTGATCGCGCTCGCAGCCCAGGCGAAGCCGACCGCGACCATCAATAGCCCGATTCGGCTGGCAGGCCGCTGGCGCCAGGCCACCAGACCCGCTCCGATGAACGACCAGCAGATCAACAGCGCCAGCGCTGCGAAAGCCGAACCGCCGTCGACCCTGTCGTTGTTGAGAAGCAGCGGGACGGTGGCGAGTCCGGCGGCGAGTCCGGCGAGTCCGGTACCCCACAGGAGCCATGGCGGAGGGTCGTCGAGCAGGGCCATGCCCGGCGATTTTCCGGATGCTACGACGGCCGGGCTCACGCCAGCAGACCTTCCAGGGCCCTGCCCGACAGCCCGGCTTTCGGAACGAAGCCCAGGGCCTCGCTCTCGGCGATCAGCGGGCCGAAATCGGAGCCTGACCGGGTTGAAGTAAGGATCACGTCGGGGCCCGGACCCTTCTGCTTCAGCCGTTCGCATACCTCGAATCCGTCGATGTCGGGAAGCTGTACGTCAAGCAGGACCAGATCCGGAAGCAGCAGGCGGGCCGATTCGATCCCGCTGTGTCCGTCTGCGGCCTCACCGACCACCTCGAAGCCCTCGGCTTCGAGCAGGCGCCGTGCGCTCGTCCGGAAGCCGGCGTGGTCGTCAACGATCAGAACGGTCCTGCCCATGCCCGGATTATCGGGCAAAGCTGCCGGCTCGCCGGTACGGGTAGCCACACCATTGGCCGGGGGCTGGCAACCGCAGGGAAGCAGGGCAGCCCCATTGGAAAGGCAGTCCGGGTCACCGAGTCTGGATCTCAACAATTTCAACCCCGGATTCAGAGGACTCGATGAAAACACAGAAAAAAGGAATCGCCGAGAAAGTCGGCCATTGGAGCGCCACCCACCGCAAGACCGCGATCTTTGGCTGGATCGCCTTCGTCGCGATCGCGCTGGTAGGCGGAAGCACTCTTGGGACCAAGCAGCTGACCAACGCCGAAGCCACCGTGGGCGAAGCCGGCGTGGCCGCGCAGGTTCTCAGCGACTCCGGTCTCGCCCCTGCCGAGGAGTCGGTGCTCGTCCAGAGCGAGTCCCTGACCAGCGAGGACCCGGCCTTCCAGGAGGCAATCGATGACGTGAGTGGCAGTCTTCGAAAGACGGAGGGCGTTCGCGCTGTCCAGTCCCCCTCCGACAAGGGGGGAGGGCTGTCGGACGACGGTCACGCCGCCCTGGTCCAGTTCGAGATCGCGGGCGACCCGGACACTGCCGTGGATCGCCTCGAGCCGGCACAGGCTGCCATCGAAGCCGCGGCCGACCGAAACCCGGAGCTGCGGGTCGAGCAGTTCGGATTCGCCAGCGCTGAAGAAGCGATCAATACGGTCGTCGAAGACGACCTGCGAAGGGCCGAGGTCCTGTCACTGCCGGTCACCCTGCTGATTTTGCTGCTTGCTTTCGGTTCTCTGGTCGCGGCCGGGGTTCCACTGCTGCTCGGCGTCTCCGCGGTTATGGCCACATTCGGTCTGATCGCCCTTCCCAGCCAGCTGCTTCCGGTCGACGAGGGTGTTGCTTCGGTGATCCTGCTGGTCGGGCTCGCGGTCGGCGTCGACTACTCGCTCTTTTATATGCGACGGGTTCGCGAAGAGCGTCGAAGCGGGCGCAGCTCGGCCGAGTCCCTGCGGGTTGCCTCCGCGACCTCGGGCCGGGCCGTCCTGATCTCCGGGCTGACAGTGATCATCGCCATGGCAGGCATGCTGTTCACCGGTGACGGAACGTTCATCTCGATGGGAATTGGCACGATGCTGGTTGTCGCAGTCGCCATGGCGGCCTCAATCACGGTTTTGCCGGCGGTTCTCGCGGCGCTCGGTGACCGGGTGGAGAAAGGCAGGATTCCCTTCCTCTGGCGCTACGCCGAAGGACGCCGCGAACGCAACCAGGGCGTCTGGAAAAGCATGATCGACCTGGTAATGAAGAGGCCGGCTGTTTCCTTCGTCCTCGCCCTTGGAGTGATGATCGCGCTGGCCGCTCCGGCGCTCGGAATGAAGACGGAGATCGGTGGAACCGAACAGCTCTCGCGGGATATCCCGATCGTTCAGACATACGACCGGATCGACGCGGCATTCCCCGGCGAGAACATCCCGGCTGAAATCGTGATCGAAGCCGACGACGTGCGAAGCCCCGCGGTGGAGGGAGGCATCCAGCGTCTGGTCTCGGATTCCGCTTCGACCGACGGAATCGTCGGAGAACCGGAGGTCAGCTTCAGTGATGACTCGACGGTCGCCGCAATCACGGTTCCGATCGCCGGCACCGGTTCCGACGCGGACTCGAAGCAGGCGCTGACGAGCATCCGCGAGCAACTGGTCCCTGCCGCTTTCGACGGAGTCGATGGTGCCGAGGTCTGTGTTGGTGGCCAGACCGCCGAAACGAGTGACTTCAACGACCGGATGCACGAGCGCCTGCCGCTGGTTTTCGCCTTCGTACTGAGCCTGGCATTCGGGCTGATGCTGGTCACCTTCCGATCGATCGTGATTCCGCTGAAGGCGATAGCGCTGAACCTGCTCTCGGTGGGCGCTGCCTATGGAGTCCTGACGCTGGTCTTCCAGCACGGACTGGGCAGCAGCCTGCTCGGATTCGACACGCCGGGCAGTGTTGCTGCGTGGCTGCCGCTATTCCTGTTCGTCATCCTTTTCGGTCTATCGATGGACTACCACGTGCTGATCCTCAGTCGGGTCCGCGAAGGCGTCGACAGGGGCATGAGCACCGAGGATGCGGTCCGCGATGGAATCACTTCCACCGCGAGCACGGTCACCAGCGCAGCATTCGTGATGGTTGCGGTGTTTTCGATCTTCGCGACGCTGAGCCTGCTCGATCTCAAGGAGATGGGAGTCGGTCTGGCGGTGGCAATCCTGATCGACGCGACGATCGTCCGGGCGGTACTGCTGCCGGCTTCGATGAGGCTGCTGGGCAAGTGGAACTGGTATCTGCCGGATTCGCTGGAATGGCTGCCTCACGTCCGCCACGAGGTCGAGCTCGAAGCCGAGCCGGCGACCTCCTGAGCGACCACCCAGGCACAGCCTCTCGGCGGGCGCTGACCTTCCCGGATCGGCGCCCGCCGTTTCGTCGCCGGGTCGGTCAGGCGGCTCGATCAGGTGCGAGCACACCTCGGCGGCCTCCTGCCGCCCGCATTGGACGCACTCCCGATTGACTCGTCAGTCAACAAGGGGACGCAGTCGCTAAGATTGCCTTCTGAAGATCAACTTTCGGCTCGCCAATTGGATTTCTGACGAGTCAGCCAGTAAAAAGCCCTAAGGAGGCTCCCCTTGAAAATCTGCGTCCTGGTCAAAGAGGTGCCAGACGCCGCGGTTCAAAAGCGCATCGACACCGGCACCATGCGGCTCGATCGCAGCGGCGAAAACAATTTGAACCCTTTCGACACCCATGCCATCGAGGCTGCGATGCAGCTGAAGGAAGGCGGCGACCTGCAGGTCGACGAAGTAGTCGCCGTGACGATGGGCCCCGGTTCGGCCCAGCGCGCGCTGCAGAAGGCAGTCGCCCTCGGCGCCGACCGCTCGGTCCACCTGACCGATGATGCCCTGGTCGGATCCGACGTCTGCGCCACCGGCGTGGCCCTCGCCAAGGTTCTCGAGTCCGAGAGCCCCGACATCGTCCTGCTCGGACAGCAGTCCGACGACGGCGAGTGCTACACGATGGGCGCCGTTCTGGCCGACCATCTGAAGATGGCGTCGCTGACCCAGGTGGTCAAGATGGACGTCGAGGACGGCAAGCTGCGCTGCGAGCGTCAGGCCGAGTACGGCTACGACACCGTGGCCCTCTCGCTTCCCGCCGTGATCGCGGTCGGTGACGCGATCAACGAACCGCGCTACCCGAGCCTCAAGGCGATCATGGGTGCGAAGAAGAAGCCGCTCGACACCAAGTCGGCCGGAGACCTCGGTCTCAACCCTGACGAAGTCGGCGAAGCCGGCTCGAAGACAACCGTCGTCGCCCTGAACCCGCCCCCTGCCAAGGAAGCGGGCGAGATCATTGAAGACGAAGACACTGCCGAGACGGTCGAGAAGATCGTCAACTGGCTCGACGAAAGGAAGCTGATCTGATGGCCGGCATCCTCGTATACGCCCTGCACGACGATGAGGGCAACTTCAACAAGAACTCCCTCGGAGCACTCTCCGAAGCGGCCAGGCTGGCCGCCGAGCTCGGGACCGAAGCGGCGGCACTTGTCGTCGGCGACGTCTCCGACGAAGGAGCACAGGGTCTCGGCAAGTACGGCGTGACCAAGGTCTACCGGGCCAAAAACGTGCCGGAAGGCCTGGCTCAGCCGATCGTCGACGTGATGGCGAAGGTCATCACCGACGACGGCTTCTCCTACGCGCTGTTCGGCGGTGGACTGCTCGGCTTCGAGATCGGTGCCGGACTGACGGCACGCCTGAGTGCCGGTGTGACCATGGAAGTCACCGCGGTCAAGGTTGCCGACGGCAAGCTCGTCTGCGAGCGTCCGATCCTGCAGGACTCCGAGATTGCCGATGTCGGCTACGTCTCCGAGCCCGGCATCATCATCGGCCGGCTCAACGCATTCGACGTCAAGGAGGCCGGTGGCAACGCTGAAATCGTCGACGTCGACGTCGAGCTCTCCGAGTGGTCGTCCAAGGCTGAACTGATCACCCGCGGCGAGCAGCGTGGCGCCGACGTGGACATCGAAGCCGCCGACGTACTGATCGGTGGCGGTCGTGGACTCGGCTCCGCCGAAGGGTTCGACGCCTGCGAGGACCTCGCCGGCGCCTTCGACAACGGTGCCGTCGCCGCGACCCGCGCCGTCGTGGACGCGGGCTGGTACCCGTACGCCGCCCAGATCGGCCAGACCGGCAAGACGGTCGCGCCGAAGCTCTACCTGGCGGTCGGTGTCTCCGGTGCCATCCAGCACAAGGTCGGAATGATGAACTCCGAGACGATCATCGCGATCAACAAGGATTCGAACGCTCCGATCTTCGAGTTCTCCGATCTCGGTGTGATCGGCGACCTGAACAAGATCATGCCCAAGCTCACCGAGGCCATCAAGGCCAAGCGGGCCTAGGCACAGAGCAACCCCGGCCGGGGGGAGGAGGCGCCCTTGGCGGCACCCCTCCCGCCGGTCCGGGCCTCTGTTTACGCTTCAACAGACTTGTAATTACCGAAAGGACCAGCAAATGCCTCCCGTAGCGCCATCCGCCTACCCGCCCCCTTTTCAGTCAGAGAGCGTCATCTCCCGTCCGACTGACCCGGAGGACGAGCGCATCGAAGTCGGCGCCGCGATCGTCGGCGGCGGACCTGCCGGACTCGCCTGCGCGGTCAAGCTGCTGCAGCTGCTCGAGGATCGTCCCGAGCTGACCGAAAAGCTCGGCGAGGTCCCGGTCGCCGTCATCGAAAAAGGCAAGGTCGCCGGCGCCCACGCGATGTCTGGCTCCAGCATGCGCCCGTCCGCAATGGAAGAGCTTTTCCCTGACATGGATCGCTCCGAGTGGCCCGTTTACCAGGAGGTCACCAAAGACGCGGTATACCTTCTTACCGAGAAGAAGGCGATCCCGCTCAAGCCGATGCCGCCAAACTTCGCTAACCACGGCAACTACGTCACCTCGGTCG
>JBBRVF010000016.1:0-10307 GCA_038247145.1 Solirubrobacterales bacterium
AGTCGAGTGGGACCCGGCCGCGACGATCGCGAGCAACCGGAAGAACGCCGGGATGGAGCCGTTCAGAGGGCGCTACATCCGCGCCTCGACGGACGCCAATCCGATGGAGAGCTGGATAGCAGCGGGCATGGATCACGTTGCCGGACTCGAAGCGGAGCGGGGATGGAGCCGACCGATCACTTTCACGAACTGGCTGACCACGGATCCCCTCGAGCATCCGTCCGAGCCGATCGGCTCAGAGGATGAGGTCTCGGTCGATCCGATGAAGATAACCGCGACCGATGCCTGGCCGGCCGGGGTGTTTGCCAGCTACCACGCTTATCCGTACTACCCGGATTTTCTGCGCTGGGAATATCAGAACGCAAGAGCCGTGGACGGCGAGCCGGACCCGTACGCCGGGTACTTGCGCGATCTGAAGGACCACCACCCGGGCGTACCGGTGATGGTCACCGAGTTCGGAGTTCCATCCAGCATCGGTCTGGCCCACCTCGGTCCCCTCGGCCGGAACCAGGGCGGACACTCGGAGCAGGAGGCAGGAGAGATCGATGCTGATCTGTTGCGCAGGATCCAGGAAGAGGGTTATGCCGGCGGCATACTTTTCGAATGGGCGGACGAGTGGTTCAAGTTCACATGGAACACCCTCGACCTCGAAAAGCCGGACTTTCGAAGGGCCCTGTGGAGGAACGTCCTGACCAACGAAGAGCACTTCGGGGTGCTTGCGGTCGAGCCGGGGGAGGAACCGACCAAGGTCCTTGACGGCAAGGACGAAGACTGGACTGTGGATTCGAGCCAGGTGATAGCCGAATCCCGGGGACCGGTCAGCGAGGTCCGGGCTACCCACGACGCCCAGTACCTCTGGCTTCGGATCAGGCTGAAGGAGGATCAGCTCTGGGAAAACCAGCCGGTCTTCGTGGGACTGTCGGTGACCGGCGAAGGAAACGGCGGGCTGCCCGGCAAAGAGGGTGTGGATCCTTCAGCGGACCATGCCGTGATCGTCGGTCCCGGTCAGAGGGCCACCCTGCTTCAGGCCTCCTGGCTCGACCCCCTGCCATGGCTCTACGGGATCAACTTCGACTATGTGCCTTTCGACGACGCAGCGATGAAGACGGGTAGCGGTGAATGGACCAATCCGCGCCAGATTCTCAACCGGCCCCTGGTGGTGCCCGGAGTCGGCCCGCAGCCGGCCGAATTTGCGAACTTGAGCGGACTGCGATGGGGCACAGGCGACCCCGATGCCGAGACATTCGACCAGAGGAGCCTCGTGATGGGGGAAGGAGAAGTTCTCGAACTTCGGCTTCCCTGGGGAATGATCGGCTTTGGTGACCCCTCGTCCCATCAGGTACTCAGGGGCCGGCCGGATGGCATGATGACAACCGAGGGCACAGGCCGGATCGGGATCACCGTCCAGGCGGGCGATCAGCCACTGCTCGAAACCTCGGGTTACGACTGGGATGACTGGAACTCGGTCGACTGGCACGAACGCAGGAAGGCCGGCTGGCCGGCAATCTCCGGCGAGATGACGAGCAGTGCCATGTCCGGGATGGCCGGCAGCTAGCGCCCTGTTCCTGGCGCTGCTTAGGGGGGCGAACACACACCTGTGGCTCCGGTCAGGATTGCGAAGGCAGGCTGACCGACCGGCCGGAGGGTCGACAGCTTCGGCGCCTTCAGCGGTGCTTCGTCGGTGCGTGGCTGCGGACCCTATGCCGACCATGTCATCCCGGAAGAACTGGCGCGATGGGAGACGGACTCAGGATATTGAGGTACTGTTTCTCGTAGGGTCAGGAGGTAACGAAGGAACCGAATCCTTCGGCTTCGCTATCGGAATCAGAGAATATGCGCCCGACTGTCGTGCTTCTGTTGCTTCTAGGGGGCACAAGCGTCGTCTGGTTTTTCATGACCCTACTGGTCGTGTTAAGCAAGGCCGGGCGAGACCGACGCGAAAGAGTGGCGAAAGAACAGCGGTTGCGCTACCGCGATGCCCTTGAAGCTGCCAGTTCAACCCAGCTCGGACCGATTCTTCGGGAGCTGTTTCGCAAAGAAGGAGCCCAGGTGGACATGCTGGCGGTGCTCGACGAGGCCGCACCCTCGCAGAGAGCTATCCACGCCCTCCGCGAGGTGGATCGCATCCAGCAACTCTCCGAGTCGCTCGAGTACCAGTCCTGCGGGGAGGAGCCAGTCGCCCGCGGGATCTCGGCACTCCTGTTGGCCCGCATGGGGCTCGATCGGTGCACGCCGGTGGCGGACAGATTGCTACGCGACGAAGATCCCGACGTGCGTCTCGCAGCCTGTTCAGCATTGGCGGAGATCGGTACGAACGCAGCCGCCAGGTCCCTGATCCAGTCTCTGCGGGAAGGCACCATGCCGGCGGAACGGCTGATCGAACGGCTCGGTGCCCCATGGGCGAACGACGAAGTCCTGCTGGCCCTGGATGAATCAGACGATCCCCGCCTGCGCACCGCTCTCGTCAGGGCACTCGGCCTTGCGCCGGATCGTCGCGCTCTCGAGATGCTCGTACACCTCAGCGAACATGGCGAGGACGAAGAGCGCGTCAGCGCGGTCCGTACGCTTGGCTCCACCGGCCCCGCCGACAAGGTGGTTCCCGTACTGTGCGGGGCTCTTACCGATGGAACCCCGGCAGTTCGGGCTCAGGCGGCCAGGGCCATCGGCACATTGAGTGAACCGTCTTCGCCGAACTGGCTGGAAACATCGATCATGGCTGCCGAGCGGCTGCGTTCCTGCCTCGGGGATGACGACTGGTGGGTCCGGGCGAACGCCGCAACTGCCCTCCGGTCTCTCGGCAAGGCCGGGGAACACCAGCTTATTGACGCGCTTGACGATCCGGACGAGTTCAGCCGTGACCGCGCCCGGGAAAGCCTCGAACTGCTGAAGGCCGGGACCACGGCCGGATGATCCCGGAGGAACTAAACCTGCTGGTCTTCTACAACTGGATGATGGTCGCCTACTTCCTGGTGGTCAACGTTGTTTACACGCTTCTGGCGATCATCGGATGGCGTGAGGTCAAGAAGTACGTCAAGCGCCGCCCTCTTCGCGACTACAGACAGGTTTCACGCTCCCCTCTCAGTCTGCCGATCAGCATCCTCGTCCCGAGCTACAACGAAGCACCTGTAATCGCTGACTCGGTGAGGTCACTCCTGAATTCGAGTTATGCCCAGTTCGAGGTCATGGTCATCAACGACGGCTCGACTGACGGGACCATGGAGGAGTTGCGAAAGGAATTCGCGCTGACCCGGATAGAGCGGATACCTCGGGCTTCAATCGAGACGCAGCCCGTTATCGGCTGTTACGCGAGCGGCACCAATCCAGGCCTGGTCGTGATCGACAAGGTCAATGGAGGCAAAGCCGACGCCCTGAACGTCGGGCTGCGTTTCGCCGCATTTCCGCTCGTCTGCGCGATCGATGCGGACACGATGCTTGACCCGGCGGCCCTGTCCCGCCTCGTTTGGGAGTTTCAGTCTTCTCCGGAAACTGTCGCTGCTGGTGGGATCGTCAGGATTGTCAATGGATCGAGGGTCGAAAACGGCAAGCTGGTGTCGGTCAAGACACCGAAAAGCGTTCTGGCGAACCTCCAGATCATGGAATATTTGAGAGCTTTTCTGGGAGGGCGTATCGCATGGTCCCGGCTCGGCATGCTGCTGATCATTTCCGGTGCCTTCGGAATCTTCCGTCGGGACGCACTCGTCGAGGTGGGTGGATGGGACCCGACCACGGTCGGTGAAGACGCCGAGCTGGTACTCCGGCTTCATCGGGTGAGGCGTGATCGCGGACAGATGTGTCGGATAGTTTTCTTTCCCGATCCGATCTGCTGGACCGAGGCACCCCAGTCCCTGAAGACTTTGATCGGGCAGCGGGACCGGTGGCAACGTGGACTCATGGAAATGCTGATCCGGCACCGGTCGATGCTGGGCCGGCGGAAGTACGGACATGTCGGCACGCGGGCCGTCCCCTACTTTGCTGTGTTCGAAGCCTTCGGGCCGCTTATCGAGGTGACGGGCTATCTGGTCTTCCTGGTTTCCCTCGCGCTCGGTCTCGTCTCCTGGCCTCTCGCTCTGGCATTTCTCGGGCTGAGCCTGAGTTTCGGGTTGGTGATTTCGTTCGCCACGCTGCTGATGGAGGAAAGGGCGTTTCAGCGGTATCCATCATGGGGAGATCTCGTGAAGCTCGTTTTCGTCGCCGTCATCGAGAACTTCGGATACAGGCAGTTGATGGCGGTGGCCAGATCGCGAGCGTTCTGGACGATGTGGCGAGGACGGGGCAAACACACCTGGGGAGACATGGACCGTGCGGGGTTCGGTAGCGTAGAGGCTCCCCCTGCTCAGCCAGTTGAAGCGGACCCGGCTGGTCCGAAACTTTAGCCGCAGCGACGGTTCCATATTCCGAACGCATAAACGCGAGGATGGGATTATGAGCGACTCACGATCATCGGATGAAAAGGCACGTCGGCACGGTGATGCGCGCGTCAAGGAGCTCGCTGCGCGTTTTGAAGACGCACTCGCGCAGGGTGATGCCCGGTCCGCCGAGTCGATCGCAACTGAGGCACTTCGGGCGAACCTCGAGGTCGAGGAGATCTACGACCAAGTGATCGGCCCCGGGATGATTCGAATCGGGCACCTGTGGGAGGAAGGAAAGGTTTCTGTCGCCGACGAACACTTGGCGACTTCGATCAGCCAGCAGGTAATGGCCAGTCTTTTTCCCACGATGCTTGCCAACACGCCACGTGACGGCCAGAGCGTCATGCTTGCGGGTCCCGAGGGCGAGCACCACACGCTGGGTCTGCGAATGATCGCCGATACGCTGGAGGGTGCCGGATACGGGGTGATCTATTTGGGTCCGAACGTGCCGAAGGATTCACTGCTGGGTGCCTGCCGCAAGCATCACCCGACAGCACTTGGCCAGAGAGCTGCTATGCCGTCGACCATGCCGGTATTGGTCGAAGTGGTCGAGGCTGTCCTCGAGTTGGAGGAGCCGCCGGCCATCTTCGTGGGAGGCCGGGCGATGGAAAAGATCAAACGGCTTGGGGGTGAAATTCCTGTGGCGCAGACCTGCGGAGAAGTGGTTGAGTTCGTCGCGACACTCGTGGACAATCCGGTTCTTGCCGAAGACGTTCGTGGATCCATCGAGTCTGGTTACACGACATGGCAGGAAAACCTGCCCGAGTTCTACGAGGACGAATTTGTAGCAGGCTTGAATGGCGGTGAACTGCACATGGCCACCGCCTTCTCGACCAACGCCGAAGCGGCGGCCGCAAATGCAAGGAAGGCCGCTCGAGATGCCTACAGGACGAAAGAACTCGCCTACCGCGACGGCCTGACCGGGCTCTGGAATCGCCGTGCGTACGACGACCGGCTGCGCGAGCTGACGGAAGGAGGAACGCCGAAGGGGGCGGTTCTGATGGTGGACGTCGACCGGTTCAAGCAGGTCAACGACAATTTTGGCCACGAAGCCGGTGACCAGGCACTGATCGGAGTCGGCACGGCCATGCTGCACAGCACCCGCCCGGCGGATTTCTGTGCCCGCTACGGAGGAGATGAGTTCGTGGTGCTGATGCCGGATAAGGACCTTGCGGCGGCAACCGAGGTCGCCGAGCGCATCAGGAGCACGATC
Source organism: Solirubrobacterales bacterium (assembly GCA_038247145.1). Lineage (GTDB taxonomy): Bacteria > Actinomycetota > Thermoleophilia > Solirubrobacterales > 70-9 > 67-14. Next base: position 5,623 of record JBBRVF010000016.1, read on the forward strand.
AAGAAGGAACTACGGGATCCGCCGGTGACGGTCAGCATCGGGGCTTCGACCCTCGATGAAGATCCGAGGGCATCCTCCCTGGCGATCGATCAGGCACTCTACGGCGCCAAGCGGGCCGGCCGGGACCGTGTCGTCTCAGCTTGATTGATCCTGGGCTTCGGGTATCTGTGTCAGCTAGCGGGCAGGCCATCTCGTTGGCTCATCGAAGCTCCTGTTGGAAGATATCCGAGCGTCTCCCTGAGAAACGAAGCGGGCCCCCGCTATGTCTCTCGGGACCACGCCTGGACCTCTGACCGGACCCATCCGTCGGTCCACCTAAGCGCACATCAGACGACCTCAGACCCGCATGGTCAAGAGACAGCACCACTATTCCTCGCCATCATAATCCGCGTGTCGGGGGTTCGAGTCCTGCTCCCGGCATCGATGAATGCCCGGTTCAGGCGGGTTTTCTGCTGCCCGAGTACCTCCTCCGGAGGTCGATCTGCTGATCACGAGGCATGCGCGAAGCCGTGAATTCGTCGAGGGAAGTGACAAGAGCTGGACCCGTCGGAGCGCGGCCAGACCTCGGTGGCGGTGCCGTCAGGGGCGATCGCGGTCTGTGGTTCGTCGGCGTCCTGGCCGCTCCCCGGCAGGATTGACCCGCTTCCAGGCGACGAGTCTCGCGGGAGGGTCCTGGTTCAGTTCCGCGGGAAATCCTGTCGAGTTCCCGGGGAAGCAACCGCGGCCCAGCGCCTTGTTCCCGCACCGGTTGTCCCATTCCGGGTTCTTGACCTGGCCGCCGGATCTGGGAGTGAATAGACGAAGCCGGGGTTCTGATCGGCCGTTCCGGCAAGGTCAACCGAAAAGATCCTCGGTGCAAGGGACTGCGCACTTCCGGTGGCCTGGCTGGGTCGCCGAAAGTGCGCAACGTAGCGCTAACCAATAGTCAACGGTCCGCTGCCGTCCGGCGGTGCTGTGACGGGATCCAGTGTCGTCAGCACGCCTGTGAACGGACTGCTGCCTGTCGGCACGCAGGCTCCGGTGTTATCGAGCTCCCACAGGTTCTGCCCTGCGACGTCCTCGCTTGTCTTCGTGAACTGCCATGCCGAGATGGGTCCGAGGTCACCGGGGCCTGAGGTCGTCCGGAATACGAGGCGCGTCGGCCCGCCGGCCAATTTGGAGAAAAGGAACTCGGCTTCCGCCTCGTCGGATTCCACATACGCCGTGCCGTCGCGGGTGTTGCTCTTGAAAGATACAGAGAAGCCGGTAAATGGGAGGACCTGGCCCGAGGGATAGTAGGTGTAGATCCCGCCCTTGACGATGACCTGGAAGATCGGAAGGCCGGAGGGCAGGACCCCCGCGAGAGTTCCCAAGACGCTGCCATCCGCATTCAGGACTTTCAGCTGCGCGTCTTCGTCGATCGAAGCCAACAGCTTCGGGTCGACCTTCCCTCCGGTGACGGCCTTGTTCTTGATCTTCGCGGTGGTCACCGCATTCTTCTTGATCTTCGCGGTCCTCACCGCATTCTTCTTGATCTTCGAAGTGGTCACCGCTTTCTTCTTGATCTGCTTGGTGCCAACACTGTTCTTGGCGAGATTCGTGGCGGCGTAGCTGACGCCACCCAGAGCGATGAAAATCGCGAGCGTGGCGACCACGTTGGCATAAGTGGGGCGAGGCAGGAAACGCATGCGACCTCCAGGTTGCGGGACGAGATTGCTACGAGCATACCCTCGCCCGGGGACTACCTCGCGATTCTTTCCTCGCGGCGACCGGCGGCGGGTTGATCGCTGCAACAGGCAACTGATGCCGGGCCCACTTCGCGATTCCGGGTGCCGGACCGAGCCGGCCCCGGATTCCCGATCGGACTTTTTTGGGGCCATTCCCCGGACCCACCCGCTCCAACTCGCACTGCCTTCCCGGATTCATGATCCGCGTGTCGCAGGTTCGAGTCCTGCTCCCGGCACTTCTTTGTCTCTCCACTCCAAGTCGGATTCTGCCCTCTGGGTCCGAGGGAGCCATCGAGTCGGGCCTGCGTTTCTGAGGCATCAGGGGCTTGTACGGAAGGCCACGAGCAGGTCGCCGAAGTCGGGGATGTTGCCGCCACCGGTGCCGCAAATTATGAAGACCGGGATCTCGGGGTATCCCGGTATTCCGGCCGAGCCGGGCCGTAGCATCGAAGGCATGACGGTTCTTTTCGAGAAGCATGGGGCGGTCGGGATGATCATGTTGAACAGGCCCGAGCGGCTTAATACCGTTGTGTTGGAGTTGGTTGACGGGCTGAACACGTCGTTTGACGAAGCCGAGGCCGACGAGAGTATTCACTCGATCCGGCTGCGTGGAGCCGGACGGGCCTTCTGCGCCGGTTATGACATCGGCTGGGGCGCGGAAGTGATGGCCGAGAACGAAACGGGTGAACCCTGGGATCCGATGAAAGATCTGAAATTCATGCGCCGCTACGTCGATACCTATATGCGACTTTGGAGGTCACCCAAACCGGTGATCGCGCAGGTACAGGGTTTCTGTCTGGGCGGCGGCTCGGACCTGGCGCTCTGCGCCGACCTTATCGTCTGCGCCGACGACTGCCGGATCGGCTACCCGCCGGCCCGGGTCTGGGGCTCGCCGACCACGGCGATGTGGACCTACCGACTCGGTCTCGAGCGCTCGAAGCGAATGCTGCTTACCGGCGATCCGATCGACGGCAAGACCGCGGTGGACTGGGGACTGGCAAGTGAGTCCGTACTCGAAGCGGAGCTGGAGACCACAGGCGCTCAGCTCGCTTCGCGCGTTGCCCGTCTCCCCTCGAACCAGCTGGCGATGATGAAGGCGCTTGTCAACTCGGTCTACGAGCAGATGGGCATGAGCACGACCCAGCTGATCGGCACCCTGCTGGACGGTGCCGCCCGCCACACGCCCGAAGGCACGGCGTTCTCGGAGCGGGTGATCGACGACCTGCCCGGCTCGATCGCCGACCGCGACGGACCTTTCAGCGATTACGGTCAGGGTGAGCGCACCGCCCGAAGCAGCTGACCGCCGCGTCTGACCGACGCGCCCGTCCCCGCGCTCAAGCGTCGTCGATCTTCCAGGTGCTGGGCCAGGGCCAAAGCCGTCATCGCCTACGACGAAAAGCGCGGGCTGGTCCGGTCCAGACAGGTCGACCCCGAGCCCGGATTCGAGCAGTACCTGATCAAGCTGGACGGGGTGAGTGCCCGGGACGCGAGAGGCTCGGCGAGAGTTCGGGCTACGGGCGGATCGAGTACGCCTGCTTCCTGATGGCGCGGGAGGCCGGGATCGAGATCTCCGACTCGCGCCTGCTCGAAGGGGGAGACCGGACCCACTTTCTGACCAGGCGATTCGACCGGGTAGGCAAGGAGAAGATCCACATCCAGACCCTTTCGGCGCTCGACCACCTCGACTTCAGCCTCCCCCACTCCTGGGAGCGCGCCTTCCGGGTCGCCCATCAGATCGGCGTCGACAAAGACGGCCGGGAGCAGATGTTCCTGCGGGCGATGTTCAACGTCGCCTTCCGCAATCAGGACGACCAGGTCAAGAACATCTCTTTCCGGATGGACCTCTCCGGCCAGTGGTCTCTGGCCCCGGCCTACGGCCTGATCTTCGCCTTCAACCCGCGCGTAACCCACATCCGCGTTCACCAGCTGTCGGTTGCCGGTGAGCGGGAGGCGATCGATGCCAGGCACTTCCGCGACCTCGCCCGGACCGTGGGACTCAGGAGGCCGATCCTTCCGGAGGCACTGGAGCGGACCGGCGAGGCCAGGGCCGGGTGGCCCGGGGGCACCGACGAAGCTGGGGTCGAACCGGAACGCGCCGCGGGGATCGAAGCGCTGTTCAGGGAACCCTGAGCGTGAGGTAGTCGCCCTCCAGATAGCTTTCCGTACTGTGATCTGTGAACGGGGATGCGCTATGGGCCCGGCCCGAGGGATCTGAGGTCCGATGATCTCTCGGCGTCTTGAGCGACGGGTGCCCGGACTGAGGGCCGCCCGAGATTACGACCGCTCGTGGCTGAGGTCCGACCTGGTCGCCGGGGCGATCCTCGCGGCGATCCTCGTGCCCCAGGGCATGGCCTACGCCGAGCTGGCCGGCCTGCCGGCGGTAACCGGCCTGTACACGACGATCGCCTGCCTGGTCGGCTACGCCATCTTCGGCCCGTCGCGGGTCCTGGTGATGGGCCCGGATTCGTCGATCTCGCCGCTGATCTTCGCCGCGCTCGCACCGCTGCTCGTGGCCGGCGGCGACCCCGGCACGGCGATCGTGCTCGCCGGCATGCTGGCGATCCTGGTCGGGATCGTGGAGATCGGCCTCGGGCTCGGCCGGCTCGGCTTCGTCGCCGACCTGCTCTCCAGGGAGGTCCAGATCGGCTACCTGAACGGGCTGGCGCTCACCATCATCGTCAGCCAGCTTCCGAAGCTGTTCGGCTTCTCGACCGACGCCACGGGATTCCTCGACGACGTCACGGCGTTCATCCAAGGCCTCGGCCAGACCAGCACCACCACCCTGCTGGTCGGCATCGGCGTACTGACCGTTCTGTTGGTGATGCCGCGGCTGACCACTCGCGTCCCGGCCATCCTGGTGGCCGTGGTGGGTGTAACCGCGCTCTCGGCGATCCTCGACCTCTCGGGCGAAGGAGTTGCCACGGTCGGCGTGCTGCCCTCTGGAGTCCCGGCTCCGAGCATCCCCTGGACCCAGGCGAG
>JBBRVF010000017.1:0-10210 GCA_038247145.1 Solirubrobacterales bacterium
GAGACCACCGGCAGCACCGATTATGCCGGTGGCGGCACCGGTCGCATCCGGGAACTCGCGGGGAACCAGCTTGAAGACCGCCCCGTTACCGAGGCCGAGAAATAAGGCCATGGTCAGTCAGAAGATCGTGACCGGGACGATCGACGGATCGGAAGCCTGCCAACTGAGACCGACCGCGTCGACACCGATCCCGAAGAACGCGAGCGTCAGCACCTTCTCACCACCGATCTTGTCGGCGAGCCAGCCACCGAGCGGCCGGGCTGCCGTCGCGACCACCGTGAAGCCGGCAGCGCGCAGTCCGGCGTCAGTCGTGCTCAGGTCGAACCAGTCCTTGAGCAGCTTCGGCAGAAAGATCGCCATCGCGACGAAACCACCGAAGGTCACGAAGTAGAAGAGCGAGAGCCTCCAGAGACGCCAGCCGGCCCCAAGGACCTCGCGGTACCTGGTCTGCTTGCGCTCGACGGCCGGCGCCTGGCGGGCCATCGACATCCACAGCAGCCCGTAAGCCGCGATCACCGCGGCAAAGACCAGCCCGGCCACGATCGGGCCTGCGCCTTCCCGGATCGCAGGCACGGAGAATGCGGCAATCGCGGTGCCGATGTTGCCCATTCCGTAGACACCGAGCGCCATGCCCTGCTTCTTCGGCGGGTACCACTGCGCGACGAACGGGATGCCGACCGCGAACGAAGCACCGGCGGTGCCGAGCAGGAATCCGGCGCCGAGCATTGCCGAGTACGACCCGGCGCTGTCGGCAAACCCGACCAGGGCCGCAGCAGCCGCCGAGTAGAACAGCATGCCGGTGAAGACGACCCGTCCACCGATGCGGTCGGTCAGCAGTCCAAGCGGGATCCTGAGCAGCGAGCCCAGGATGACCGGGATCGCGATCATGATCGAGGTCTGGGTGTTGCTCAGGCCGAGCTCGTCCTGGATGTCGGGCGCGACCGGGGCGATCATCCCCCAGGCGGCGAAACAGAGGGCGAAGGCGATCGTGGCAAGGGCGAGGTTTCGGCCTGCGCCGGGTGCTTGTGTTTCCATGGTTTCCCCCTATCGGCCGGTCCGGGTTTCCGGACGGCGACTGGAAATGGACCTGGCGGTCCGTGGACGGTAGACAATCGGGCTGCGTCTGAAGTAACCGACCGGCACGCTGAAGGCGTGAACCAGGCGGCTGAACGGCCAGAGCATGTAGAGGAACCAGACCCCGACGACGTGTACCTGGAATACCCAGGTCACCTCCCCCGGCTTGGTCATCAGTTCAGGTTCCGGATTGAGCAGAAACAGCTGTCGGAAGTAAGGCGCGACGGTCTCGCGGTAGTGAACCGCGTCGCCGAAGTTGGTCAGCGTCGCCAGCATACCGGTGACGATCCCGAAGCCGAGCAGGGCGAAGACGGCCACATCGATCCGGGTCGTGGTCACCCTGACCCGAGGGAACTTGATCCGCCGGTAGACCAGCAGTACGAATCCGACTATCACCGCGCCGCCGGCCGATACTCCGCCGATTACCGCGATCACGTGGTACGCGCTTTCATTGAGGCCGAAGAAAGCGGTCCAGCCGATCGGGATCAGGATCCCGAGCACGTGACCGCCGATCGCGGCGAGCACACCGAAGTGGAAGATCACGCTGGCGTAGCGCTGGACCTTGCCCTCGAGCAGCTGGGTCGAACGGGCGTTCCAGCCATAGCTGTCGGTCCGCCACCTCCAGATCAGTCCGGCGACGAAGACGGTCATCGCCACGTAGGGCAGGATCACGTAGATGATCGTTTCGCCGGTCATTCGCGTCCCCCGATCAGGGGCAGAGCGACGTCGTCAGCGCCGGTCGGCATCACCTCGGGCGGGGCGAACGGTTCGAGGCCCACTTCTTCACTCGGGGGGCCGTTCTCCGCCAGCTTGCGGATCCGGCTGATCTGCCGCCTGGAAAGGCTCGGCAGGTCCTCCCGGATCAGGTCGAACAGCCCGGCCCATGGGCTGTCCTGGGTCTGCAGTCCGCCACGGATGAGCTCGATCGCCGGCCGGTGGCGCTCGAGCAGTTCGCGACCGATCGGCTCCGGCGCCATCGCCGCGAACTCGAGCATCACCGGCAGGTAATCCGGCAGCTCGTCATCGCCGAACTCGAAGCCGGCGTCGCGGTAGGCGGTTTTGATCTTCAGCAGCGACAGCCCACGCTGCCGGCTGTCGCCGTTGATGTGGTAGGTCAGGTGAAGGCTGCAGCGACGGTTGAAGTCGAAGGTCTCGACGTATTCCTCCTGCAGCTGATGGAGGGTCCGGCCGCGGTGCCAGTCGAGGAACCGGTCCAGCGTCTCGGCCGCGCCGCGCCGCAACGGGCCGACCGTGCCGGGGTCGAGGCGGTTGATCGCCTCGACCGATTCGGCCTGCGGGTACTGGATCAGTACCGAGACGGCCTTCAGCGGATGAACGCGCTCAGTTGTCATTGGCCCGGGCCTCCCCTCCGTGTTTGGACAGCAGGTTTCGAACGTCGAAGTCGGGGTCGGGCTCCTCGGCGGACTCGCCCGGCAGACCGTCCCCGAACGGCCCGCCGACCGGATCGGGGCCGTTGACCCCGGTCATCGTGCCGAGCCCGGGCGGGACGGCGGCCCCGTTGTCGAAGTCGATGCCACAGGAACCCTGGTCGGCGAAGGCCGTGGTCGAGGTCTCTCCGTGGCGCTTGGGGATCACGTAGCGGTCGTCGTAGTCGGCGATCGCCACCATGCGGAACATGTCGTCGAGCTCCTCCGGAGTCATGCCGACGTCGGTCGCGAACTCGGGCTTGATCTCGCCGTCGACGACGTCGGCCCTCATGTAGCGGCGCATCGCGACCAGCCGCTCGAGTGACTTGCGGACCGGAGCGACGTCACCGGCGCTCATGAAACTCGCCAGGTATTCCATCGGGATCCGCATCTGGTCGATCGCCGCAAAGACTCCCTCCTCTTCACCGCCGTCGCGGATCAGCGCGGCGCCGAGGGATTCGACCGGTGAAAGCGGCGGCACGTACCAGACCATCGGCAGGGTCCGGTATTCGGGATGGAGCGGCAGCGCGATCCGCCACTTCTTGGCCATCATGTAGACCGGCGAGTTGGCGGCGGCGTCGATCCAGTCAGACGGGACGCCGTCACGCAGCGCCTGCTCACGGACCTCGGGATCTTCGGGATCGAGGAACAGGCCGAGCTGGGCCTCGAGCAGGTCCTTCTCGTCCGGGGTCGAGGCTGCTTCCTCGACCCGGTCGCTGTCGATCAGCACGATGCCGAGGTGGCGAAGCCGGCCGACGCAGGTCTCCGAGCAGATCGTCGGCAGACCGGCCTCGATCCGTGGGTAACAGAAGTTGCACTTCTCGGCCTTGCCCGACTCCCAGTTGAAATAGACCTTCTTATAGGGGCAGCCGGAGACGCAGAAGCGCCAGGAGCGGCAGGCCTCCTGGTCGACCAGCACGATGCCGTCCTCTTCGCGCTTGTACATCGCGCCGGAGGGACAGGAGGCCACGCACGATGGGTTGATGCAGTGTTCGCAGATCCGCGGCAGGTACATCATGAAGGCGTCTTCGAACTCGGTCTTCACCTGCTCCTCGAGGTTGCGGAGGTTGGGGTCGTTCGCCGCCCCGTGACTCGAACCGGCGAGGTCGTCCTCCCAGTTCGGCCCCCACTGCAGATCTAGGTCGCCACCGGTGATCTGCGACTTCGGTCTCGCCGTCGGCTGGACGTCGCTCGCCGGAGCCGATATCAAGTGGTCGTAGTTGTAGGTCCAGGGGTCGTAGTAGTCGTCGAGTTCCGGCAGGTCCGGGTTGGAGAAGATGTTGGCCAGCTTCTTCAGCGGACCGCCCGCCTTCAGCTTGAGGTTGCCCCGGCGGTCGAGCTTCCAGCCACCGTTCCACTTGTCCTGGTCTTCGTAGTCGACCGGGTAGCCGCGGCCTGGTTTGGTCTCGACGTTGTTGAACCATGCGTACTCGGTGCCACGCCGGTTGGTCCAGACGTTCTTGCAGGTGACCGAGCAGGTGTGACAACCGATGCATTTGTCGAGGTTCATAACCATGCCCATCTGGGCTCGGACCTTCATCAGTACTCCACCTCTCCCTTGCGCTTGCGAATGACGATCAACTGGTCGCGCTGGCAACCCGTCGGTCCGTAGTAGTTGAAACCCCAGGAAAGCTGGGCGTAGCCGCCGACCATGTGGGTCGGCTTCATCGAAATCCGGGTCAGCGAGTTGTCTGTGCCGCCCCGCGAACCGGTGACCTCGGAGATCGGCACGTTTACATGGCGATCCTGCGAGTGGTAGAAGAACGCCGCACCATCCGGGATCCGGCGGGAGACGACCGCGCGACAGGAGACCGCCCCATGTCCGTTGTAAACCTCCATCCAGTCGTTGTCGTCGACCCCGATCTTCTCGGCATCATTCGTCGACAGCCACATCACCGGCCCGCCCCTGAACAGGGTCAGCATGTGCAGGTTGTCCTGGAACTCGGAGTGGATCGACCACTTCGAGTGCGGGGTCAGGTAACGCACGGTGACCTCGAGCGCCTCTTCGAGTTCGGGCTTGCCGCCGAGGCCGACCAGCTGGCCGGCGGCCACCGGTGGCCGGGAGCCGGGGAGTCCTTCGCCCATCACGAGCATCCAATAGTGGTCGACGTAGAATCTCAGCCGGCCGGTCAGGGTGCGGAACGGAATCAGGTGCTCGATGTTCGAAGTGAAGGGCGAGTAACGCCGGCCGCGCGACTCGAGTCCCGACCATTCGGCCGAAGCAATCACCTTGCGCGGCTGGATTCCGATCGCCTTGAAATCGATCCGGTCGTCGGCCCGTTCTTCGGAGATCGATGCGAGCTCCTTGCCGACCCTCTTCTGAAGCTGCCTGAAGCTCTCGACTGCGAGCCGTCCGTTGGTCGTTCCGGAAAGCGCGAGGATGGTTTCGCAAGCGGCGATGTCTGTGTCGATCGCCGGCCTGCCTTTGCCCGCCCCGGAGCGGACGGTTCCGTTGATCGACTTGAGTTCCTCGACCTCCTGCTCCGGTTTCCAGGTGACACCCTTCGCGCCGGTGCCGAGCTCTTCGACCAGCGGCCCGAGAGCGTTCATCTTGTCGCCGATCGCCGTGTAATCGCGCTCGACCGGAATCAGCTTCGGCATCGTCTTGCCGGGGATCGCTTCGCACTCGCCCTTGCGCCAGTCGCGCACCACCCCGCCCGGCTGGGCGAGCTCTTCGGGCGTGTCGTGGAGCAACGGTGCCGAAACGATGTCGGTCCGGGTATCGAGATGGCCCTCGGCGAGCTCGCTGAACTTTTCGGCGATGAGGTTGAAGATCTTCCAGTCCGTCTTCGCCTCCCACGGCGGCGGAACCGCTTCGTTGAACGGGTGGACGAAGGGGTGCATGTCGGTGCTGGAGATGTCGTGCTTTTCGTACCAGGTGGCGGCCGGCAGGACCACGTCCGAGTAGATGCAGGAGCCGTTCATGCGGAAGTCGATCGTGGTGAAGAGGTCCAGCTTCCCTTCCGGTGCCTCGTCGGCCCATTCGACCTCTTCGGGCCGGACGTCAGGTGGCGACTCGTCGTTTCGCACGCCCGAGTCGGGCACTCCGAGCAGGTGCTTGAGGAAATACTCGTGGCCCTTGCTCGAGGAACCCATCAGGTTGGCCCGCCAGAGGTTGAGTACCCGTGGGAAGTTGGCCGGATCGTCGGGTGCCTCGCAGGCGTACTTCAGGCGGCCCGACTTGAGCTCTTCCACGGTGTATTCGACGGGATCCACCCCGGCCGCCTTTGCTTCGTCAGCGAGGTCGAGCGGATTGCGGTCGAAAGCGGGCGCCGCCGGGGTCCAGCCCATCCGGACCGCCTGCGCATAGGCGTCTGCCGGGTGCTTCTTGCCGAACTTGCCGGGGCCGGCCGGGGAGACGAACTCTTCTGAACCGTAGGTCTCGTAGCGCCACTGGTCGCTGGCCAGGTACCAGAAGGGCGTGGCCGCCTGCTGGCGTGGCGGCCGGTTCCAGTCGAGGGAGAAAGCAAGGGTCTGCCAGCCGGTGATCGGACGCACCTTCTCCTGGCCGACGTAATGCGCCCAGCCGCCTCCGTTTTTTCCCTGGCAGCCGCAGAACAGGACCAGTGAGAGCATCGCCCTGTAGGTCTGGTCGGAATGAAACCAGTGGTTGGTCCCGGCGCCCATGACGATCATCGAGCGGCCCTTGGTCTTCTCGGCGTTCTCGGCGAACTCACGGGCGACCTTCTCGCAGATACCGGCGTCGACGCCGGTGTGATCGACCTGCCAGGCCGGGGTGTAAGGCTGGGATGCGTCGCCGTAGCCGGTCGGCCAGTCGCCCGGAAGGCCTTCTCGCTTGACCCCGTACTGGGCCAGCGCCAGGTCGAAGACGGTGGTCACCAGCTTGCCGGCGATCCGGCGGGCGGGGACGCCGCGGATCATGGTCGTGCCGCCTTCGGTCTCGCCGCCGTCGAAGCGCGGCAGGGTGACCTCGACCAGTTCGTCGTGGCCCTCCAGCAGGCTGAGCTGTGGCTCCACCCCTTCGAGGTCGAGGTTCCACTTGCCCATGCCCTCTTCGCCCCAGCGGTCGCCGATCGTGCCGTTGGGAATGTGCGGTTCGCCGGTCTTCGAATCGATCAGCACGGTCTTCCAGTTGGCGTTCTCGCCTTCGTCTCCGATCGCGTCACCGCGCAGCATCGCGCCGCCGCGCCAGGTCCCGTCGCCGTGGTCTTCGAGTTCGACCAGGAAGGGCAGGTCGGTGAACTTCCGGCCGTATTCGGTGAAGTACTCCGACTGGCGATCGACGAAAAACTCCTTGAGGATCACGTGGCCCATCGCCATGGCGAGCGCCCCGTCACTGCCGGCGGTGGCGGGCAGCCACTCGTCGGCGAACTTGGTGTGGCCGGCATAATCGGGGGAAACCACGACGACCTTCTGGCCGCGGTATCGGGCCTCGGTCATGAAGTGGGCGTCCGGGGTCCGGGTCTGGGGAATGTTCGAGCCCCACAGCATCAGGTAACCGGCGTCCCACCAGTCGGCGGACTCGGGCACGTCGGTCTGGTCGCCCCAGACCTGCGGGGAGGCCGGCGGCAGGTCGGCGTACCAGTCGTAGAAGCTCAAGGAGACGCCGCCCAGCAGAGAGAGGAAGCGGGTGCCCGCGGCATAGGAGACCATCGACATCGCCGGGATCGGCGAGAATCCGACCACCCGGTCGGGGCCGTACTTTCTGGTCGTATGAACGTGCGCGGCAGCGACCAGTTCGGTGACTTCGTTCCAGCTCGAGCGCATGAAGCCGCCCTTGCCACGGCGCGACTTGTAGGCCTTGGCCTTCACCGGGTCCTCGACGATCGAGGCCCAGGCCTCGACCGGATCGCCGAGACGCTCGCGTGCCTCCCGGTACATCCCCAGTAGCTCTCCGCGGACGTATGGGAATTTGGGCCTGAGAGGTGAGTAGACGTACCAGGAGAATGATGCCCCCCGGGGGCAGCCCCGGGGCTCGTAGTCGGGGGTCTCGGAGCCGTTGCTCGGGTAGTCGGTCTGCTGGGTCTCCCAGGTGACCAGTCCGTCCTTGACGTGGATCTTCCAGGAGCAGGAGCCGGTGCAGTTGACCCCGTGGGTGGAGCGCACCACCCGGTCGTGCTGCCAGCGGTCGCGGTAGGCGTGCTCCCAGTCGCGAGAGCGAAGCGAGGTCTCGTTCCAGCCGTCGGCCGAACGCTCGGGCTTGAAGAACTGGCTGACCGCGAAGGGGGAGTTCTCAGACATGCCGGTCTCCGGATAGACCACTGCCGGGCGAGCCCGTCGATCTCGTTTCGAGGCGATTCCTGGAGAAGCGAGACTGCGATCTCATGGTGAGCCCTTCGGACGTTTGCGGATCGAGACAGCTCGAATATACATACTCCGCATGTAAGAAACAATCCGTTCTGCGAAGCCAAATCCGACCTCCAGAGGGGTGATTCACCCAAAGGTTGTTCGATTTCTTCTCAGGCCCCTGGGCTTCCTCGAACCACCCCGAGTCAGTGTGGGGCGAAACGGCGCTGGAGTACGAGGGTCAGGGAGCCGGCCAGGACCAGCAGGCTGAGGTTGATCGCCAGGACCTCGAGCGCACCCCAGGCCCGGTCGGGCTCGCCGAAAGCGAGGGCGACCCCGAAGAAGGCCGAGGCCGGAACCGTGGTCACCGAGATCGCCACCCCGACCGCATTGGCGGCGCGCGTCTCGAAGGAGAGGATCGCCGCAACGCCGGCCGACGCGGCGACCAGCACAGTCACGTAGTCGGCCCGGGCCAGTCCGTTCAGACTTCCCAGATAATCGGTATTGCCGGGGTCGAGGATGCCGAGCAGCTCGAGCAGGAACGACATCACCATCGCCACCAGCATGACCAGACCCATGCCGATCAACAGCGTCACGAAGGAGCGGCCGGCCAGACGGAAGCGCCTGCTGACCAGGCCGACCGAGGTCGCGCAGAGCGGCAGCAGGTCGGGGCTGACCGCCATCGCTCCGATGATCAGGATCGAGTTGTCGGTGATCACCCCGAGCCCGGCGACCACGCCGGCGACCATCATCAGCATCACGTAGCGCGCTATCGGCCGCGCGTTGGCCCTCGCCTCGCCGACGATCTCCACCCAGGCGAAGTCGCCCTCGCCGGAGGTCGACGAACCGGGGCCCATCCCCGGAGCGATCAAGTCCTGGCGCAGCATCACGAAATCCTCGTGGGAGATGTGGAGTTCATGGAAGACCTCAAGCACCGAGTCGGCGGCAGAAGGCGACAGGTCGGCCGCGACCACCCACTCGCCGTCGCAGGCCTCCGGCATCGCAGTTACCCGATGCACGCCGTCGATCTCACCCAGGTGCCCGACGACCTTGTCCTTGGTCTCGGCGTCGGCCCCGACCCTCAGCCTCAGCAACGCGCTTCTCTCCCGGGGATGTGATTCATCATCGCCTGCGGAAAGCTACTCCCAGCGGCCGCGGCAGAGGTGCCACCACAGTGCCGGCCCAATTAGGATGAGGTCGATGAGCCGGCCCGGACACGACAGGACGATCGAGGAACTCGTCGCGAGGGCCAAGACCTACCCCTTCCCCCGTCGACCGGGGTCATTCGTTTTCACCCACGGCCGGCTCTACCCGATACCGCACCCCGCGGGACCCTGGACTCCGGAGACCGAGGTCGCCGACGGCGATCGCACTGTCACTTTCGCCGAGCTCTGCGAGCGGGTCACGGCGGAGGCCTCAGCCGACTACGCCTGCGCCGAGCGCACCCCCGTCTTCGGCTACAGCTCCAATGCCAGCCCCGACGGGCTCTCCCACAAGTTCGCGATGCTGCCCCACTCGGTTATCCCCTCGATCCGCTGTCGCGTGTCCGACTTTGATGCGGTCTTTTCCTGCCACGTCTCCCGCGGCTACATCCCCGGGGCGATCCACCCCTCACCGGGCACCGAGCTCCACGGCACCATGACCTGGCTGACCGACGAGGAGCTGGAGATGATGAACGCCTCCGAAAGCCTCGGCGTCAACTACGAGTTCCGACCCCTGAAGGGGGCTCGTGCCCGCTTCGAGAACGGCGAGTCGATCCCCAGCCCCTGGGCCTACTTCACCCTGCACGGAGAGATGAGGATCAACGACCTGCCGGTCGCGGTCGAAGGAACGGTCGCCGACAACCGCCGCTACGGGGTGATGGCCGAGACCGAGATCCTCGAGCTCGCCCACTCCCGCATCGCCCCGGACCACGATCTCGACCAGATGATCGCCTCGGCCATCGAGTCATTCGAGAACCAGCAGGCGCTGACCGCAAAGCTCAAGGACTGCCACTTCACCACCCCGGGCGGCGTGCCCGACCACTAGCGCCAGGCCGGCATCTCACTAGCGCCAGGCCGGCATCTCTTCGACCGGCAGGTCCAGCGCCTGGTCCCAGCCGTCGTAGACCCATTCGTCTCCGGGCTTTCCGGCAGTCGCGTACGCTCGGCCCCGCCTGGCTTCACAACACGCGTCAGTGGGGTTGGTGGCGGCGCAGGACCGGCTCAACGGTGACCCGCCCGAATACCCGGCGGACCAGCTTGATGACATCGGCCTCGACCCTCGGCATGTCGTAGTACTCCGCATCCACCGGAGGCTCGGGATCAATCCGGAGAACGTCGTCCAGTTGAGCTCCGCAGACTTCGCAGGATTCCGGCCCGGGACTCGCCACAGCCTGGAAAACGTGGGTAGAGCAGCACGAGTCGCAGTGAACTTTGAAAAGCAGCATGACTAGAACATACGTTCGTATTCGGCGGATTGCA
>JBBRVF010000018.1:0-10210 GCA_038247145.1 Solirubrobacterales bacterium
CCCGAGTCCGGATCCGACGGGGAGGTGGACGCATGAACGGCCGCGAGAAGGAGGAATACCTCCGCGAATACGAGCAGCTGAAGAAGAAAGGCAAAGCCTTCTTCCCCTACGCGATCATGAAGGACTCGGTCATGTTCGTCCTGGTCGCGGCCGTGCTGGTCGCGATGTCTCTGGTCATGGGCGCCGAGCAGGGTCCCAAGGCAGACCCGACCACGACCACCTACGTGCCCCGCCCGGAGTGGTACTTCTTCTTCCTGTTCGAGTTGCTGAAGGTGATCAAGTCGCCCGAGCTCGTACCGGTGGCGACCGTCGGTATTCCCACCATCTGCATGGTTTTGCTGCTGCTCCTGCCTTTCTACGATCGCGGCCCCGAGCGGATCCCGTGGAAGCGGCCGATCGCCAGCATCACCGGCGTCATGGTCATCGTCGCGATGGCTTACCTGACTTACCTCGGAGCGGCCGCAGGCTCTCCGTCGGAGATCGATCTCGAGACCAAACCGCAGTATGAGCAGGGCAGGCAGATCGTCGCCCAGTCGGGTTGCCTCGCCTGTCACGCGATCGGCGAGAACGGCTCGCATGGCGGTCTCGGCCCCGATCTGACCGAAATCGGATCGATGGTCCCGCGGCTGGCGATCAAGCGGTCCGTAGCGGTCGGCCCGGGCATCATGCCCTCCTACCAGGATCTCGGCGAGAAGAAGCTCAACCAGGTGGCCGACTACCTGGCCTCGCTCGACTAGAGGCAGCCGTGAACGAGGCTCCTCCACGCAGGGGCGACGAGCAGTTCGCCGGCCAGGTCAACTCGATGTTCGATCGCATCAGCGGTGTCTACGACCGCATGAACCGGGTGATGACCGCCGGACTGGACCGCACCTGGCGCTCCCGCGCGGCGGACCGTTCGCGACTTCAGCCCGGCCAGTCGGCGCTCGACCTCTGTTGCGGTACGGGTGACCTCGCGCTGGTCCTCGCCGAGCAGGTCGGACCGCAAGGAAAGGTGATCGGGGCGGACTTCTCACGGCCGATGCTCGAGCTGGCTTCGGTCAAGCCGACCCCTCCCGGGGCCGCGCCGGTCGAGTTCCAGTGGGCCGACGCGCTCGATCTCCCGTATGAAGACGAGTCCTTCGATGCGGTCACGGTCGCCTTCGGGGCGCGCAACCTGGCCGACCTCGACCGCGGCCTGGAGGAGATGCGCCGTGTGCTCATGCCGGGTGGAAGCCTGGTCATCCTCGAAATCACCCAGCCCCGGCGGCAGCCGCTGAAGGGCTTCTTCGGCATGTGGTTCGACCGGATCGTGCCGATGCTGGGCAAGCTTGCCGGCGACTCCGCGGCCTACGAGTATCTGCCCGCGTCGGTGCGCAGCTTCCCCGACGCCCCGACGCTCGGAGCCCGGATGGACGGCGTCGGTCTGCGACATGTGCGCTGGACGCTGATGGCCGGCGGGATCATCGCGCTCCACTCCGCGGTCAAGTGACCCCGGGGCGTTCAGCCCCGGAGCCGGTGACGGCGGTCTTCGAAAGCGCCGGAGCCTGGCTGCCGAACGGTCTCACCCGGGTCGAGCAGAGCCTGCTCTCTGCGGTCGAGGGTGACGGTCCGCTGACCGCGGATGCGGTCGCCACGTTGAAGGCAGGTGGCAAGCGAATGCGACCGATGCTGGTCCTGCTC
The DNA here is from genome assembly GCA_038247145.1 of Solirubrobacterales bacterium. Classification (GTDB taxonomy): domain Bacteria; phylum Actinomycetota; class Thermoleophilia; order Solirubrobacterales; family 70-9; genus 67-14. The sequence goes on from JBBRVF010000018.1 coordinate 1,660, forward strand.
TGCGCCGGTCCCGGCGGTGGCCCGGCAGCGGTGGGCTCGGCAGTTGCGGTCGAGTTGATCCACATGGCCAGCCTGGTCCACGACGACGTGCTCGACCGGGCGCCACTCCGCCGGGGGCGACCGACCGTCTATGCCGAGTCCGGGAGAGGGCGGGCGACGGCCCTCGGCGACCGGCTTTTTTCGACCGCCTTCGGGAACCTGGCCGAAGCCGGAGACGACTTCGCAATCGGCGAGTTGAGCGACACCGCGGTGGACCTCGCCCGCGGCGAGCTGATGCAGCGGCGTGGCGCCTTCGACACTTCGTTGCCGGAGGCCGACTACCTGGAGCGCTGCCGACTCAAGACCGGGAGGCTTTTCGCCGCCGCCTGCGTGCTCGGAAGGGCCAGTTCGGGTGGCGACCGGATCGAGGCGATGGTCGGCTTCGGCCATCGCATCGGGCTGGCTTTCCAGATGCTCGACGACGTGCTCGACATTTCGGGGCCGGTAGAGCGGACCGGCAAGGCCAGGGGAACGGATCTGCTCGACGGCACCGTCACCCTGCCGCTGATCGTCGCGATCGCCATCGAACCGGGGCTGGCGAAGGTCGAGCTCGCAGAGCTCGATGAAGAGAGCGTGGCGACCTACTGCGATCGAATCGAGCGGACCGGCGCTCTCGGCGAGGTCCGCTCCCGGGCGATGAAGCTGATCGAAGAAGCCAAAGCCGGTCTGGAACGGGCCGGCCTCGAGCAGGAACAGGCCCGGCTGCTGGAGCTGATCGCCGACGGGGTCGTGCTCCGCTACAGCTGAGGTCGGGCCGGATCCTTCAGTCGCCCCCGCTTCTGGAATACTGCGGCCTCATGGTTCTCAGCGACCGGAGCATCCGGGAAGAGATCGAATCCGGGCGCATCGTGATCGACCCGTACCGGGAAGAGCTCGTCCAGCCCTCCAGCATCGACCTCCGCGTCGACTCCAAGTACCGGGTCTTCAACAACTCCCGTTACCCCTACATCGACGTCAAACAGCCGATGGAGGATCTGACCGAGCTGGTCACAACCGAGGAGGACGAACCGTTCATCCTCCACCCGGGGGAGTTCGTGCTCGGTCAGACCCTGGAGCGGGTCACCCTCCCGAACGACCTCGTGGCACGGCTGGAGGGCAAGAGTTCGCTCGGCCGGCTCGGCCTGCTGATCCACTCGACCGCCGGTTTCGTCGATGCCGGCTTTCACGGCAATCTGACCCTGGAGCTGTCCAACGTGGCCAACCTGCCGATTACGATCTACCACGGCATGCCGATCGGCCAGCTGTCATTCATGCGCATGGACCATGCGGTCCAGAATCCCTACGGCGACAGCGAGAACCGCTCCAAGTACCAGGGTCAGGCAGAGCCGACGGCCTCTCGCTACTACCTCAACTTCGAGTAAGGGCCCGCTCGGGCGCCCGGTAGCGCTACGATCCGACGATGGTTCCGAACGTGGGAATACTCGAGATCGTGATCGTTCTGGTGATTGCGCTGATCGTCTTCGGCCCGAAGCGCCTGCCCGAGCTGGGTAAGTCGCTGGGTCGTGGCCTCAGCGAGTTCCGCGACGGCGTCAGCAGTATCGGCGACTCGGTCAGCGGCAACGAAGACGAGGACGAAGACGATGAGCCGGTCGAGCTGACCGCTCCGACCCCTCCGTCCGCGGCGGCTGCCGAGGCCGACCCGGAGGTCACCGAAGTTACTGATGTCCCACCGTCGGAGACGCAGCCGGAGGCCGAACAGGTCGACGGTGAGGTCGTTTCCGACCGGCGCGACTGAGGCGGGCTATGGCCAAGCTGAAGCCGGTCCGGCACGACGAACAGATCAGCCTCGTCGGTCACCTCGACGAGTTGCGGTCGCGCATCATCTACTCGCTGGCCGCGCTTGTCCTGACTTTCGGGCTGTGCTTCTGGCAGAGCAGCGCGATCCTCGACATCGCTGCGAACCCGCTGCCGATTGGCGACCGGACGCTGATCGTGCTCGCACCCACCGAGGCCTTTATGACCACGGTCACGGTCTCCCTGTACGCGGCGTTCATTGTCGCCGCTCCGTTCATCAGCTTTCAGATATTCGCTTACGTCCTGCCTGCCTTCTCGCCACGCGAGCGTCGGGTCATCCTGCCGCTGGTTCTGGCGATCCCGGCGCTGTTCATCGCCGGGGTGGTCTTCGCTTACTTCGTGGTGATGCCGGCCGCGGTGGACTTCCTGCTCAGCTTCAACAGCGACCAGTTCAGCACCGAACTGCGGGCCCGTGAGTACTACTCCTTCTTCTCGACCACGCTGATCGCCGGTGGCATCGTCTTCCAGGTGCCGGTGATCGTGCTGGCCCTGGTCCGGCTACGCATTGTGACCGTCGCCCAGCTCAGGAAAAACCGTCGTTATGCCTATCTCGGCATCGCCGTAATAGCCGCCGCATTGCCCGGTGTGGACCCGATCACGATGCTGATCGAGATGGTTCCGCTGCTATTGCTCTACGAGTTGAGTATCTTGCTCGCTCGGGGCTTTGGTGCGTCCGGCGCCGGGGAATCGATCGAACCCATCACCCAGGAGAACTGAGCAGTGGCCCAAGAACCTGAACATCAGATGCTTTTCGACCTGCGCGGCAAGCGCAAGCGCGTTATTCAGGTCATCTACGTATTGCTGGCGATCGTCATGGCCGCCAGCCTCCTGGTGATCGGCCTCCCGGGCGGCGTCAACCCGTTCGGCGACGGTAGCGGCGCAGTTTCTCAGGACGGCGCCGACCTGGCGATCGAGCGGGCCGAGCGGATCGAGCAGCGCATCGCGACCGAGCCCAACAACGAGAACGCCCAGGCGGAGCTGATCCGGGCCAGGGTGGCGGCCGGCAACTCGCTGGTCGAGATCGACGATCAGGGTCGCACCCAGGTGACCGGTCCGGCCAATGTGCAGTACGACCTCGCAGCCCAGGCCTGGGAGGACTATCTGAAGACGACCGGCAACGAACCCGATCCGACCGTCGCCCAGCTGGTTTCCGGCACCCTGTTCAGTCTCGCTCAGGGCTCTGCCGTCGCCCAGTTCCAGGCGAACATCGAGGACGCGGCCAGGGCTCAGCAGTTCGTGGCCGACGGTGCCGCAGCAGCATTCGCGAAGGAGGAAGGCCCGGCACCGACCGGCGCTCTGGTGACCCTCGCCCAGTACCAGTACTACGCCCAGCAGACCGAGGCGGCCGAGCAGACCCGCAAGAAGGCGCTCGCCTCGACTCGGGACGATGCTGAGCGGGAGCAAATCACGAGCCAGCTCAACGCCGTGCGCCGTGAAGCCGAGCGGATCGGCGGCATCATCAAGCAGGCCGAGAGGCAGGCCAGGCAGGACGGCGGACAGTCGCTCCAGGACCCATTGGGGAGCCTCGCAACGCCGGACGGTCAGAGCGGCGCTGCGCCGCAACCGTAAGCAGACGGAGCGGAGCGGGTCAATCTATACTTGCCCCTCGGCGTCGGTGATCCGGCGCTGTCCACGGGCCGTTAGCTCAGTTGGTAGAGCAGGAGACTCTTAATCTCAAGGTCGAAGGTTCGAATCCTTCACGGCCCATCGTGAAACGATTGTTTGCGAGAGCGCCCGTCACTCGCCATACTCACGCAGCAAGGGCTGTGTGACCGCTGTCAGAATTCCATGATCCGGGTGGCAGACGCCTTCCATGTCGCGACCACCCGCCGGCCCGGCTCGAGGCGCAGTTCCACAGCGGCCACCCGGGTAACCTCGGCCGACAGCGGTTGACCCACGTCCAGCCCGACCCGCACCCGTGCACCGAGCGAGGTCACCGAGACGACTTCAGCGACGAGGTGGTTCTGGGCTGACCCTCGCGACCGTTCCGTTTCGGGAAGCAGCGTGATCTCCCACGGGTAGACGCTTGCCGCGACACGGCCGGGTTGAGCCGTATCGGTGCTGGAGATCGCTGCCCGGCAGCCGTCGAGCAGGACGGAGGTCAGGCCCAGCGGGCCGGTTCCGGCGTTACCGGTCAGCACGGCCGCGCCGGTGAAATCGGCGACGAAAGAAGAGCAGGGCTTCGAGGCCAGATCGGTGGCGGAACCGAGCTGAACGATCCGGCCCCCGTCAACTACCGCGACCCGGTCGCCGAGCCGGGCCGCCTCGGCGAAGTCATGGGTGACCAGCAGGGTCGGGACCTCGGCGGAGCGAAGGAGTTCGGAAAGCTCACGTGCGGCACGGGCACGTGTCCTGGCGTCGAGCGCCGAGAGAGGCTCATCGAGCAGCAGCGCCTCGGGTCCGCCGCCCATGGCCCTGGCGAGGGCGACACGCTGGCGCTCGCCTCCGGAGAGCGTTTCCGGGGAAGCGTCGGCAAAGTCGGCCATCTCAAAACGGTCGAGCAGCTCTACGGCAAGGGCGCGACGACGACGCCTCGGGACCTCCCGCAGTCCGTAGGCGACGTTCCTCCAGGCGTTCATGTGAGGAAAGAGTGCGTAATCCTGGAATACGTATCCGCAGCGACGCCGCTCGGGCGCGAGATCCCGAGCTCGCCCAGAGTCGTACCAGACCTGCCCGCCGCAGCTCACCCGGCCTCGATCAGGCCGGACCAGCCCCGCCGCGATCCTGAGCACGGTGCTCTTGCCGGCACCGGAAGGTCCGGCCAGCGCCAGGCATTGGCCGGCGGCCACTTCGAGCTTGAGGTCGAGGTCGAAGCCCGGGAAAGCCGTACTGGCTTCAAATTCGAGCATCGCGCCCCCTGCCGACAGAAGTCGAGAGGTACTTCGCACTGAGCAGGATCACGATCGAGGCGACGACAAGCACTGCCGACAGGGCGATGGCGGAATTGAAGTCCGATCCGAAGCGCTCGACGATCGCCAGAGGAGCTGTCTGGGTGATGCCCCTGAAGGAGCCCGCGAATACCAGCGTCGCCCCGAATTCACCCAGAGCTCGCCCCCAGGCCAGAGCGGTGCCGGAGAGCAGTCCGGCCCGGGCAGCCGGCAGCGCGATCCGGCCGAAGGTGCGGGCCTCACCCGCTCCCAGGGTGCGTGAAGCCTGGAGCAGCGTCGGGTCGATCGCCTCGAAGGCGGACTGAGCCTGGCGTATGTAGAAGGGGCTGGCGACGAAGGTCAGGGCGACGACAACCCCGGCCGTCTCGAAAACGAGTCGGATACCCAGGCTGTCCAGCAGGCCCCCCAGGATTCCACCCGGGCCGAGCGCGGCGAGCAGGGCGATGCCGGCTACCGCCGGCGGCAGCACCAGCGGCAATTCGATCAGGGTGACGAGCACGGTGCGACCGCGAAATCTGCGGGTCGCGAGCAGCCAGGCGGCCGGGGTTCCGAAAGCGAGGATGATCAACAGCGCGGCGACCGTGGTCTGGAGGCTCAGCTTCAGTGCTTCGACTGCGCCCTCCTCGCCGAGGCTGGCGAGCAGGTCCGCCGGCGGGATGTCGACGAAGATCGCGACTACAGGCAGGGTCAGGAAGAGCAGCGTTACTGCCAGGGCTGCGACCAGTACTGCCCGGAACCAGGGCGAGCCGTTCAACCGCCCGGCGGAGCCTTGAACCCGGCGATACGCAGAGCGGAGCGTCCGGTTGCCGAAGTCAGTCCTACTACGAAGGACCTCGCTGATTCGAGGTCGCCGGACCCCTTGACCACGACGACCCCGTAGGCGACATCCGGCCGGTACTCCTTCGGCAGCCGGATTGCCCGAAGCCGATCGGCGGCCACGGCTACATCGGAGCTGTAAGTGAAAGCGGCATCGGCAGCTCCCTGGGTCAGCTTGCCTACGGCCGCCTTCACGTCGGATTCCTCCGAGCGCACGTTCGCCAGGATCGGCTCGCGAAGCGCGGTGGGCAGCCGGTCGAGAGTCTCTCGGGTGTAGGAGCCGAAAGGCACATCCTCGGTACCGGTCACCAGGTCGATGCCCGGTTCGGCAAGGTCTTCCAGCGACTGAATCTCCGAATCGGAAGGCACCGCTATCACCAGGCTGTTGGTCGCGAATACAACGGGCCTTTCGACCAGACCCTCGGCGTAGAGGTCGTCGGGGAGCTGGGAGTTGGCCGCGGCGAAAACATCGACCGGCGCCCCTTGACGGATCTGCGCCGCCAGCTCGTCGGATCCGGCGAATGAAAAGCGCGCCGACATGTTCGATGATTCGGCATAGGCAGGGAATGCGTCGGTCAGCGAAGCTGCCGCCGAGACGGTCAACGGATCGCCAACTTCATCGGAGCCTGAGGCACCGCAGCCGACCAGGCAGAGCAGCGTCAAGGCGAGGACCGCCGCGCTCGCCCTGACGGCTTTCACGAACTCGACCGCTGGATCATCACCGAGGTCGCCTTGATCGTGGCGGTGGCTGCTTCGCCTTCCACCAGACCGAGTTCTTCGATTGCGTCGCGGGTTATCGCCGCGGTGATCCTGTGCGGACCGGCCTCGATCTCGACCAGCGCCATCACCCCGTCGACTTGGATCGATGTGATCACCCCGGGAAAGCGATTGCGGGCCGACAGCTCGTCGCCGGCGGCATGCCGGTCCGCGCCGGGCCGCAATCGTTCGATTTCTTCGATCGGCACCAGCCGACGGTTTCGCTCGTCCCGCCGAGTTCGAAGCTTGCCGCTCTTGTCCCAGCGCCTCAGCGTGTCTACGCTGACCCCGATTTTTGCGGCCGCTTCCCCAAGGTTGACAGTCCTGTCCATTGCCTAAGTATCGCATAGGCAAATCGTCCTGGATCGTCGAAGGTTGCTGGCGGCAAGGTACGCCGGGTTGATCAGGTACGAACCGAAATGCCGCGATCGGGGTCGAAGCATCGTGGGCAAAAAAGTAACCGGATACAGCCGGCGCTCTTTGCGCTGGTCGAGCCTGATTGGTGTCGGCCTGGCGACGATCGTGCTCGCTCTCGTTTCGATCGCCTGTGGCGGCAGCGGCACGCAGGAGTCACAACCGGCCGAGCAGCCCTCCGGACTGGTGGGTGACTGGAGCACCGACTTCTCGAAACACAGCGTGCCGCTCGACGAGTTCATCGGCGGCGGACCGCCCAAAGACGGCATCCCTTCGATCGACGATCCGAAGTTTGTCGACACTGGTGAGGCAGACGGATTCCTGGAGAACGGTGAGCCTGTCGCCATCCTGGAGGTCGGCGGTGAGACCCGCCTCTACCCGATCCAGATCCTGGTCTGGCACGAGATCGTGAACGACGAGTTGGCCGGTGTGCCGATTGCCGTCACTTTCTGTCCGCTCTGCAATTCGACCGTCGCCTTCGAGCGCACGGTCGACGGACAGGTGCTCGACTTCGGCACGACCGGACGGCTCCGAAAGTCAGACCTGGTCATGTACGACCGGCAGACCGAATCGTGGTGGCAGCAGCTGACTGCCGAAGCGGTGGTCGGCGAGTTCACCGGTACCGACCTCGAGGTGGTGCCGACCGGGATCCTCTCGTGGAAGGAGGCCCGCCGAAGCTACCCGGATGCCGAGGTGCTTTCCCGCGATACCGGCGTCGAACGCGACTACGGCAGCAGCCCCTATCCCGGCTACGACGATCCCGATTCGGACCCCTTCCTGCTCGACGAGGATGCCGACGATCGCCTGCCGGCCAAGACAAGGGTGACCGCAATCAAGACCGGCGATAATTCGGCGGTCGTATATCCGGTCGAGCGCCTGTCCGGAGAAGCCCCTCTCAACGACCGCGTGGACGGCAGTCCGGTGGCGATCTTCTTCGACCCCGATGTGGTCTCGGCCCTGGACGAACTCGGGATTTCGTCGAGCCGCGAGGTCGGGGCTTCGGCTGTCTTCGACCGCCGTGTAGCCGGGCGCACGCTTACCTTCGAGCCCGGCGCTGAGTCGGGATTTGTTCGCGACCGCGAGACCGGTACCAGCTGGGACATCGCCGGCAGGGCGATCGCCGGCCGACTCGCCGGAAGCAGGCTGGCCAGGATCACCGCCGACGATCAGTTCTGGTTTGCGGTCGCGGCCTTCTTCACCGACGTGGAGATCCGCTCCGGTGGTTGAGGCGTTTGCTGCACCTGTCAGGCTTGTCGCGGTGCCGAGGGAATCCGCGACAGACGAATCGGAGCTCGTTCGTCGATCCGGCGAAGGCGAGCGCGAAGCTTTCGAGGAACTGGTGCGGCGTTATGCCGACCGGCTTCATGCGGGAGTGGTCCACTTCGTCGGTGACAGCGAAGAGGCCCGCGAGGTCACGCAGGAGACTTTCCTGCGTGCCTGGCGCGGCATCGCCGCCTTCCGCGGCGACTCGCGATTTTTCACCTGGCTCTACCGGATCGCGATAAATGAAGCAAAGCGTCGCGGCGAACGCCGAGGGCGCTGGAAAGAGGCATTCTCCTTCGACGAGGAATCGGCACCGGAGGCTCCCGATTGGAGCGAAGCGCCTGAAACCAGGTTCGAGCAGGCCGACCTTCGTCGTGTTCTCGACGAGGCGATCGGCGAACTGCCGCTCGACTACCGGATCGCTCTCGTCCTGCGTGATGTCGAAGGTCTTTCCACCGCCGAGGCGGCTAGCGCCATGGGTCTGGGTGAAGCGGCCCTGAAGAGCCGCCTGCATCGGGCCCGGCTCGCCGTTCGCTCGAGCCTTGAGAGCTACTTCGAAGAGGATCGCAACCCAGGAGAGA
>JBBRVF010000019.1:0-10119 GCA_038247145.1 Solirubrobacterales bacterium
CGTAGCGATACGGGTTGACCACTCCCGAGGCCACCTGGTTCATTCGCAACCTCTCTCGCAGGTGGATGACGGTCTCTCTGGAAGTGAAGCCGTAGTGGAAACCGGCAGCCTTGAAGCGGCGGTTGTCGAGGCCCCGTCCGAAGCGCAGCTGGTTGATCATCTCGGCCGAGATCGTCAGGCCCAATCTCTTGATCGCCGCGATGGCGAGTCCCGTGCCCCAAGGCGGAATCGCCGGAAGCGGCTTCTTGCCCAGCAGCGAGATCACTTCGGAGAGGGTGAGCACGCCGTCGGCCGCGACGTTGTAGATCCCGGGAAGATCGTTGATCGTCACGTGCTCAAGGGCATGGACCACATCTACCTCGTCAACGAACTGGTAACGCGGGTCGAAGCCCGCGATCATCGGCACCATCGGCATGGCGAACAGGTGTATGTGAGAGGTATTGACCTCGGCTCCGAGCACGTTGGCGAAGCGCAGCACGGTGACCGATACCTCCGGCTTTCTCATCCGGAACTCTTCGATGGCCGCTTCGGCCTCGACGATGTCCTGCTCGATCGAGGTCTTGGGTCGGTGGCCGCGGTTCATGTCCTCGGTGAAAAAGGCCGGATCGTCCTGAGCGCATCCGTACCAGTGGGCCGAACTCTTGAAGACGAAGCGGTTGACCGGCGAGTCGGGCGCAGAGCAGGCCGCGAGGATGTTGAGCGTCCCGATCACGTTGTTCTCGTGGATCGAGGTCGGCTTCGAGCCGCGCTGGCTGCGGGCCGAATCGACGATCATCCGGGTGTCGATCACGGTGTCGATCTCGGCGGCGCGAACGATCTTCTCGATCAGCGAGTGCTGCACCCCGACCTTGACGAACTCGGTCCGGTCAAGCTGGCGGGTCGGCTCGCTCGAATCGACGCCGATGATCGCCTCGATCGACGGATTCGCCTCCAGCGCTTTCGCCAGGCGACCACCCCAGTAGGTCGAGAGGCCGGTGACGAGCACCCGGCGGGCGCTCCCTTTGTCGGATGCCGGCATGCGGCCATTGTGTCAGTAAGGAGGCGAACGCACGGATAGAGTGCCGCCCAGTGGCCGATCGGGAAGGAACAGAATCGCGACGTGCCGGCGGCCTCCGAACCGACGATTACGCGCGCTCGGACGGCCGGTGGATGCGGATCGACTGGGCCGACCTGGTTCGCAGGGTGACGATCGAGTCCGAGCTCGGAAGCACCGCCGTCAACTACGTCGAGCTCGGCCAGGGATCGCCTGTGCTGATGGTGCACGGACTCGGGGGGAGCTGGCGGAACTGGCTGGAGAACATGCCCTATCTGGCCGATCGTCACCGCGTAATCGCGCTCGACCTGCCCGGCTTCGGCACCAGCCCGCTGCCGGAGAAGCAGATCACGATCGGCGCCTATGGTGACTTTCTGGTCAACTTCGCCGATCGGCTCAAGTTGAGTCCGGAAACGGCGCTGGTCGGACATTCGATGGGCGGCTTCATCTCGACCGAAGCGGCGATCGCCCGCCCCGAGCGCTTCTCCTCGCTGGTCCTGGTCGCCGCAGCCGGCATTACCTATGCCCGGGTGACCCCGTCGCAGAAGGAGATGGCGAAGGTGATCGTCAAGGCGATGATGCCGATTGCCGCCGGCAGCCTCGAGCGTGGGTTCACCCGCAGCCGGCTGCGCTCGGCCCAGTTCGCCGGAGTCTTCTCCCATCCGACCCGTATCAGCCGGGAGATGCTCTGGGAACTGTCGAGTTATGCGATGGATGCCCCCGGCCTGATCCAGGCCGCCTACGCCCTGTCCGGATATGACACCCGGGACCGGCTGCCGGAGATTCGAATACCGACGTTGCTGATCTGGGGTAACCGTGACCTGCTGGTCCCGGTGCCGGCCGCCTTCGCCTATCGCCGGAAGATCCCCGACGCGGAGCTCTGCCTGCTCGACGACACCGGCCACATGATCCAGATGGAGCGCCCGGCCCGCTTCAACGACGATGTCGAGGAGTTCATCGACCGCCACCGCCGGGATGCCGGCGAGACGATGACGCGGCCGGGCTGACGGCGATCAGGCCGTCGGTCCCACCAGGGATTTGATCTCCCGGGTCAGGGCGCGCTCGCGCTTCTTGAGCGAAGCCGCTTTGCGCCCGGCCTTCTTCGACTGTTTGCGCAGTCGCTTCGCCTTCGAGCAGCCCCGGTTCTTCTTCGTGCAGAGCTTTTTCGCCTTGCGGGCCTTCTTCGACAGCTTCTTCGACTTCTTCTTTGCCGACTTCAGGTTCTTGCGGACCGAATTGCGCTTCTTGACGACCCTGGCGCGCTCGACCGAGACGTAGGCGCGGCTCTGCGAAGCGGCCACGGTGACCAGCGAGTCGAGGGCGAGGTTGACGTCTCCGGTGTGGAGGTTGCCGCCGGAGCTCTGAACCAGGGTCGCGAGGTTGGGACGGGTATCGCCCGGCTCCGTGATGTCCTCGACATTCAGCCAGCTGAGGTTTCCCTTGGTCGGATCCTCGGCGGTCCGGCATTCACCCCGGTAGAAATCAGGCATCGCCTGCCAGGGCTTGGGCGGCTCGGGCTGTCCGAGGAAGGCAGGAAGGTTGGCCAGCGGCCTCAGCAGGCCACCGTCTCCGGCCAGATCTCCCGGATTGACGCAGAGCACCTGGTAGAGGTCCTTGTCGGGTCTGGGCGCCGGGTTGATCCAGTAGCCGGTGTCGAGCCAGCCGTAGGAGGAGCTCATATTCGGCTGCTGGGTAAACATCGAGTAGGCGATGACGCAGCCGACCTGGTCGCCGGTCTCGCAGGCCGGGATGTTCTGGAACTGGCCGCCGACCACTTCGCCCTTGGGCACGTAGACGTTGGCCCCGGGCAAGATGGCCGAGATCAGGCGCTTGCGCACGGCAGGCTTGGGATCGACTTCTTCGGCGATCAGGCGGGCCATGTTCATGCTGCCCTGGGAGTGGGCGATGATGACCACACCGCGGCCGTCGTTGTAGTTGTCCATGTAGTCGTTCCAGGCGCCGAGAGCACTGTTGTAGGCGACGTCTCGGACCTCCTCGGTGATTTCCCCGGCGAAGGTGTACTGGCGATACATCGGCGCGTAGACGTCGCACGTGCGGGAGAACTGACGGGCCTGGTTGACCGCGACCGCCCTGATCGGGGGGTCTTTGTCGAGGTTGGCGTTCGGAGTCGCCTGCTCGCTCTGGGTCGGGTAGAGGTAGAAGCAGTCGACCGGCGGGTTGTTCGCCGCCTCGTACCCGAGGTCGGTGTTGATGAAGCCCGGGGCGGTCGAGATTCCATCCATCTTGCCGAGGCAGGGGTTGTCTGCCTGGCCGGGCTTGCACAGCCAGACGGTGTCTTCAGCCGATGCCGGTCCAGCGAAAAAGGCGAGGCCGAACGCCGTAGCGACTGTCGCAAGGATGATCCTGATCGCTCTTGTGCTGCCTGAAGTTTCCATCCACTCCCTCACCTCGCCCGGACCGGGCGATTTTCGAATTTCTCTACCACTACCCTGTTCAACACTGCAGACGCGCGAGCGTTTCGGTACGCAGGGAGGTTCAGGTTATCGCGCCCAGTGAAGCTGAACTTACGGCGGCGGCATACTTCGCCATGACTCCACGCGTATAGATCGGTTCGGGGGCCTTGTAGGCGGCGATGCGGTGGTCGATCTCTTCGACGCTCAGGTCCACATCAAGACGTCGTTTGTCGATGTCCACGGTGATCGGATCGCCTTCGCGGATCGCGGCGATCGGACCACCCTTGACCGCCTCCGGGGCAACGTGGCCGATCATCAGGCCGCGGGTCGCGCCTGAGAATCGGCCGTCGGTCAGCAGCGCGACGTGCTCGCCCATCCCTTCGCCGACCAGCGCGGCGGTCACCTGGAGCATCTCCCGCATGCCGGGTCCGCCGGCCGGGCCTTCGTTTCTGATCACGATCACGTCGCCCTTCTCGATCTGCCCCTTCTTCACGGCTGCGAAGCAGTCTTCCTCACGCTCGAAAACCCGCGCCGGTCCGGTATGACTGCGGCGCTCGGTTCCGGCGACCTTGACCACGGCACCATCTGGACAGATGTTGCCGCGCAGGATCGCCAGCCCGCCCTGGGCCTTCAGGGGAGCGTCCACCGGAAGAACCACGTCCTGACCCGGTTCTTCCGTGGCTTTGTCGGCCTCTTCGCCGATCGTATTGCCGGTGACCGTGATTTCGTCCTCATGGAGCAGGCCTCCGTCCTTGAGTCGCTTGAGGATCAGCGGAACCCCTCCGGCCCGGTAGAGGTCGGTGGCGACGTAGCGGCCGCCGGGCTTGAGGTCGGCCAGCAGCGGCGTGCGGCCGGAGACTTCCTCGAAGACGTCGATGTCGAGTTCGATCCCGGCCTCGCGCGCGATCGCCAGCAGGTGCAGCACGCCGTTGGTCGAGCCGCCCGAAGCTGAGACCGCGGCGATTGCGTTCTCGAGCGAGTGTCTGGTGATCACCTTGCTGGGACGAAGGTCGTCGGCCAGGACTTTGAGGATCAGCTCGCCGATGCCACGGGCGACTTCGTTCTTGTCGCTGTCTTCGGCCGGCACCATCGCCGAGAAGGCCGGGGAGATTCCGAGGGCTTCGAAAGCGCAGGCCATCGTATTCGCGGTGAACTGGCCGCCGCAGGCACCGAAGCCGGGGCTGGCCACGTTCTCGATGTCGGTCAGCTCCTGGTCGGAGATGTTTCCGGCGGCGTGGGCGCCGATCGCCTCGAAGACATCAACGATGGTCACGTCCCTGCCGTCGTAGGTTCCCGGCTTGACCGAGCCTCCGTAAAGCACGATCGACGGAATGTCGATCCTGGTCACGCCCATGACCGCGCCGGGAATCGTCTTGTCGCAGGCAGCCAGGGCGACGATTGCGTCGAACTGGTAGCCGCGCGCCATCAGCTCGATCGAGTCGGCGACGACCTCGCGGCTGACCAGCGAAGACTTCATTCCCTGGGTGCCCATGGTGATGCCGTCGGATACGGCGACCGTGTTGAACTCCATCGGCGTGCCACCGGCCGCGCGCACACCCTCTTTCACGTACTCCGCGAGGCCTCGCAGGCCGTAGTTGCAGGGCATGGCGTCGGTCCAGGTGTTGGCGATGCCGATCGTCGGCTTCTTCAGGTCGGCGTCGCTCAGGCCGATGCCTTTCATGTAGGCGCGTGCTGCTGCCCGGTCCGGTCCGTCGAAGACTGCGGCGGAACGTGGGCGCGGATAAGGACTGGCGGCAGACTGGTCGTTCGAGGACATGGGCCGTATCTTAGGCCGCGCGGCCGGTTCAGCTACCGGCTGGTCGGCCGAGGCCGAAGACATCCACCGGGCCCGGTCCGGAGCCGACCGAGTCGAGGCCGTCCGCCACCGCCCGGGAGGCGACCGCCCTGGCCGCCCGAGCCGCCGCTTCGGGAACCATCCCCCGCGCCATGAATGCCGCCAGTGCCGACGAGTGGGTGCAGCCGGAGCCGTGGGCAGAAGTGGCCTCGTGGCGCGGTCCTTCGATCGAGACCGCTCGGCTGCCGTCGTAGAAGACATCGATCAGACCGCTGCTGTGGCCTCCGGTAACCACGGCCCCTGCGGGCCCGAGCGCGACCATGGCCGCGGCGAGGTCCTCCTGCGAGGCGTCCTCTTCGAGTCCGGTGAGGGCTCTCGCCTCCGGGATGTTCGGTGTGGCGACGCTCGCCCTGGGCAGGATCAGTTCGATCAGCGACTGCCTGGCATCGGTCGCCAGCAGGTCGGCGCCACTCTCGGCGACCATCACCGGATCGAGCACGATCGGCACATCACCAACCAGATCGAGGCATTGGTCCACGGCCGCGATCGTCTCGACCGTACCGAGCATGCCGATCTTCACCGCATCGACTCCGATGTCGTCAACGACGGCTCTTGTCTGGGCCACGATCATCGAGGGTTCGATCGCCTCGATCGCGGTCACCCCCAGGGTGTTCTGCGCGGTGATCGCGGTGATCGCCGTCATGCCGTGAACTCCGCAGAAGGCGAAGGTCTTCAGGTCTGCCTGGATGCCTGCGCCGCCGCCTGAGTCGGAGCCGGCAATCGAGAGCACTGTAGGGACTCTTCTTTCAGTCACCGGGCGGATCATAGGTGGCCGCCGAGGCTAGCCCGGTCCGGCCGTATTCACCGGTCATGGAGCAGGTCACGTAGCCGGCGATCTCGAGACGGGCAAGGCTCGCCGCGGTTTCGGCCAGCGATCGGCCCGCGGCTGGCGAAATCGAGTCAATCAGGCTGAGCCCTCCCTCGACCGCCTCGAGGACCGGTATGTCGGAATCGCAGATCTCGGGGCCGAAGAGCTTCTGCGGGAAAGAGAAGCCGACGCCGGCCAGCCGATCGAAAACGTCGGCACCGTCGCGCACCAGCGCTGCGCCACCCGCGATCAACTCGTTGGTGCCGGCCGACGGTCCGGCGGTGACCGGCCCCGGCACGGCACCCACCTCCCGACCGGCGTCGGCCGCCATCTCGGCGGTGATCAGCGAACCCGAGCGACGGGCGGCCTCGACCACCACGGTCATCCGGGAAAGCGCCGCCATGATCCGGTTGCGCGCCGGAAACCCCCAGCGCCACGGCCGTGTGCCGGGTGGAAGTTCGGAGATGACCAAGCCGCTCTCCCTGACCCGGCGGTAAAGCCGGGCATGCGTAGCGGGATAAGGCCGGTCGGGACCGCCGGCCAGCACCGCCACCGTCCTGCCCCTCTCCACCGCCCCACGATGGACGGCGCCGTCGATTCCAAGCGCCAGCCCGCTGATCACGGTCAGGCCGGCCCCGGCCAGTTCCGCTCCGAGCATCCGCGCGACCTCGAGGCCGTAGCCGGTTGCCCGCCTGGCGCCGACCACCGTTACCGAGCCGCCCATGGTGACCTGCTCGAGATGGAATCCGTCGCCGCAGCCGATGATGCAGACAGGCGCGTCGGCGCCGTCATCCAGGCCCTCGGGAAAGCCGTCGTCATGCCGGCAGAGCGCCCAGCAACCGGCCTGCTCGAGGGTCTGCCGGAGCTGGCCCTCGTCCAGGGCGGAGTTCTCGCTGAGCAGGGCGTCGACTTTTCGCGGGGCGACCGCCGAGACCAGTTCATGGTCCTCGAGCCGGAGCAGCTCCGGCGTGCGACGCCCGGCCCGGTCATCGCAGGCCACCTGAATAAAGGGCCCGAGGCGGGAGATCAGCCAGCTCCGCCTGAGGCATTCGGCGCAGGCGCCTTCGGCCCCGGTCGCGACCATGCTCATGTTCCGTTCCTCCTCCTCAACTGGAGCGCTCCGGCCAGATGCTGTTCCAGCACCACCGGGCTTTCATCCAGATCAGCAACCGTTCTGGCCAGACGAAGCACGCGATCGTGGGATCTGCCGCTGAGCTGCTGACTTCGACCGGCCTGTACCAACAGCTTTCGGGCGTCGGTCTCGATCTCGAAGCGGGCGATCTCGGCGCGATCGGCCACGGCGTTGACCCGCCCCGGACCGAGCCGCTCGGCCATCAGGTTCCTGGCCTGGACCACCCTCTCCCTGACCGACTCCGAGGCTTCGCCCTCCTCGCCGGCCATCGCCTCGGGTCCGGGCTGGCTGACTGCGACGATCATGTCGATGCGGTCGGCGAGGGCGCCGCTCAGTGTGGCCCGGTAGCGGGCGGTCGAGACCGGCGGGCAGACACATCCGGGATCCTCTTCGCCCCTTCCGCAGGGACAGGGGTTTGCCGCGGCCACCAGCGTGAAGGCAGCCGGCAACGTGCTGCGGCCTTTGGCCCGGGAGATCGTCACCTCGCCGGACTCCAGCGGCTCGCGCAGAGCCTCGAGCGCCGGGCGGCTGAATTCGCAGAGCTCGTCCAGGAACAGCACACCGCGGTGGGAGAGCGTGATTTCCCCGGGTCGTGGCGGGCTGCCTCCGCCGACCAGCCCCGCGGCGGAAACGGTGTGATGCGGCGCCCTGAACGGTCGCTCGGCCGTGACCGGTCCGGAGCCGCATACCCCGGCGATTCGGGCGACTTCGAGAATCTCCTCGCTGCACAGCGGCGGCAGCACCGAGGGGAAGCGCCTGGCGGCCAGCGACTTTCCCGAACCAGGCGGGCCGATCATCAGCAGCGCATGTCCACCGGCAGCCGCGACCTCGATCGCCCTTCGCAGGTTGGGCTGGCCCCTGAGATCCCTGAGGTCGGACAGGCCGGAGCTCTCGACCAGGTCGGCCGGGACCGCCCGTCTGCCCGGGATGCGGCCCGATTCGAGCCCCCGCAACTCGGCGATGGTGGCGATCGTTCGCACCTCGACCCCGGGCGCAAGGGCCGCCTCGGGACCGTTTGCCTCTGGCAGGATGATCCCGCGGCAGCCGCACTTACGCGCCGCCTCGGCCATTGCCAGAGCACCCCGGACGGGCCGCACCGAGCCATCCAGCGCCAACTCACCGGCCAGGGCCCAGCCAGACAGCTTTTCGCCCGGGATCTCCGCTCCCGCGGCCAGCAGTCCGGTCGCCAGCGCCAGGTCGAGACCCGGGCCGACCTTCCGCAGATCGGCAGGAGCGAGGTTGGCGGTGATCCGGCGCATCGGGAACTCGAAGCCCGTGTTTACCAGCGCCGCCCTGACCCTTTCCCGGGCTTCACGCACCGCCGTGTCGGGCAATCCGACGATCTGGAAGCTGGGCAGGCCGCGGTGGATATCGACCTCGACCCTGACCGGGCTGGCCGAGATCCCCGCGAGCGTGAATGAAGTGGTTTCCGCGAGCACAGGACGAATCTAGGAAGACCCCGCTCACGGCTTGCAGCATGGGTGCAACAACTGCCTGAAGGTCGTGTGACGTTTCAGAGAAACACTGCGGCAGACGGAGCGGGGGCGGCTACCTTTGCCCAATGCCGGACGGGCCAGAGAAGCAATCTGAAGCGGGCGACGATCCCCGACAACGCCTCGGCGCCCGGGCCGAGGCGCTCTGCGCGACGGAGCTGGAGCGGCGCGGCTGGCGAATCGTGGATCGCAACTGGCGGGTCAGGATCGGTGAAATCGACATCGTTGCGATCGAGGGCCAGAGTCTGGTCATGGTCGAGGTCAAGGCCCACCGTGCCGGCAACCTTTCCGGGCCCGTCCGACCCGTCCTGGCGGTCGGTCGCCGAAAGCAGCAACGGCTCCGGACGCTGGCCGAGGCCTGGCTGCAGATCCGCGCTCCGGGGCGAAGCTTCGAAAAGATTCGCTTCGACGTGGTCGGCGTCACCCTCAACGGCGACGGATCGATCGCCGACTGGGAGCACATCGCGGATGCCTTCTGAGCGTCAAACAGAGACGCCGGAGCCGTATGCCGCCGAGTTGAATGACATCCGGTGGATCGGCGAAGGCCCGTGATCGACGATGGCCTGCCGATGAGCCTCGCTTGCGTAGCCCTTGTGGCCTTCGAAGCCGTACTCCGGGTAACGCTCACCGGCACGGACCATCAGCCGGTCCCGACTCACTTTGGCCACGATCGAGGCGGCGGCGACCGCTGCACTCTTGCTGTCCCCCTTTACCAGTCGCCGGTGCTCGAGTTCGCATCCCGGCAGGTTGAAGCCGTCGACCAGGCGCACGATCTCGGGGGCCTCGCCGGCTCCCCCCAGTGCCTCGGAGAGACACTCCATATTGCTCACCTGGAGTCCCGCCGTGTCGATGTAGCGGGCCGAGCGCATCACGATCGTCACCGTGAGCGCACAGCGGAGGATCTCCGGCAGCAGGCGCTCCCGTGATGCCGCAGACAGCTTCTTCGAGTCGTTGAGTGAGGCCAGTCTGCCCGCGCCAAAACTCTCCAGGCACCTGCGGTCGAAGACCACGGCGGCTGCGACGATCGGACCGGCCAGACACCCTCGGCCGGCTTCGTCGGTACCGGCGACCGCCCCATGGCCGACCCCGAGGTCGTGGGCGAAGAGCCCTGCCGGGTCGGGCCCGACGGGCTTAGAGCCCACCGATTCGGTTCGGCGGCCAGTAGGTGGCGAAGGCCTTGCCGATAAGCGAATCCTCGGGCAGCGGGCCCCAGAATCGGCTGTCGTCGCTCTGGCCCCTGTTGTCACCCATCATGAAGTAGTGGCCCTCCGGCACCGTGATCGGCTCGGGCAGGTTGCAGCCGGAACCATTTCCGCAGGGGATGATCTCGTAGCCGTCGGGTTGCACGGCGTTGCCGTTGACGATTGGTATGCCGTCCCTGACC
>JBBRVF010000020.1:0-10020 GCA_038247145.1 Solirubrobacterales bacterium
GGCATCCCGGTCTTCAAGCTGACCGAAGCCGAGACCAAGAAGCTGATCGAGATGGAAGGCGAGCTTCACAAGCGCGTGGTCGGCCAGGAAGCGGCGATCGAAGCCGTCTCCAAGGCGATCCGCCGCTCCCGCGCCGGCATCAAGGACCCCAAGCGTCCCTCCGGCTCGTTCATCTTCCTCGGCCCTTCGGGCGTCGGCAAGACCGAACTCGCCCGCACCCTGGCCGACTTCCTGTTCGGCGACGAAGATTCGATGATCCGGATCGACATGTCCGAATACATGGAGAAGCATGCGGTCAGCCGCCTGGTCGGCTCGCCCCCGGGCTACGTCGGCTACGACGAAGGCGGACAGCTGACCGAAGCCGTGCGCCGCAAGCCGTACTCCGTGCTGCTGCTAGACGAGATCGAAAAGGCCCACCCGGATGTTTTCAACATCCTGCTTCAAATTCTCGAGGACGGTCGTCTGACTGACTCCCAGGGCCGTACGGTGGACTTCCGCAACGCGATCATCATCATGACCTCGAACATCGGGGCCAACGAGATCGCCCGCAACCAGGGCATCGGCTTCACCGTCTCCGACGAGACCGGGATCACCTATGAAGACATGAAGGGCCGGATCATGTCCGAGCTTCGAAAGGTCTTCCGCCCGGAGTTCCTCAACCGGATCGACGAAGTCATCGTCTTCCACAAGCTGGCCCGCGAAGAGGTCCGCGAGATCGTCGATCTGATGATCGGACGCGTCCGCAACCAGGTCGCAGAGCACGAGTTGATGCTTGAACTTGACGGTGACGCCAAGGACTACCTGGTCGACAAGGGCTGGGACCCGTCGATGGGGGCAAGGCCCCTGCGCCGGGCGATCCAGCGCTACATCGAAGATCCGCTCGCCGACGAAGTGCTGCGCGCCGGAGGAGGCGACTCGGTCGCCGGCTCCCTGGTCACCGCCAAGCGCGACGAGTCCGGCGATGAAAACGGCAAGCCGCTCAAGCTGAAGATCACCAAGCCGCGCAAGAAGCCGGCCAAGAAGGACGAGCCCGAGAAGGTCGGAGTCGCCGCCCCGTCAGCCTCGGAGCCCAGCGAACCGGCCCCGGACAAACCGTCCGAACCCCCGGCCGACGCCGGAGGCGGAAGCGCCGCCGAACCCGCCTCCGACTGACTCCGGCCGCGCAGGCCGCGCCCCAAAGCCGGGCGCCTGAGCCGGGTCTCTGAGCCGGGCGCCAACACGGCCCCTGACCGGCCGTTGCTCCGCCACCTCAGCGAGTCCTGGCGCCCCGTCCGGGCCTCTGCGCTTGCGCTGCCCGGGATAGTGGTTGCCTGTCGACCAAGATCCCGGGCAGCCCCACTGGCAGACGGCGATCCGGGGCGCCGAAGCTGGGCCGTGTGACGGAGTTGTTGCGGATTCGTCACTGAATTCGTGCGGAAGTGAACACACAAGTCAGCCGTTCACCAGCAGGCTTCGGTCATATGAGCGAGCCGCGCAATGCAGACGGCCTCGGAGCGGGACCTTCCCCGGGTCGGCGCGCGGTCCAGGCGGTCCTTTCGGATCTGGCCTCCAGACAGCATGGAGTGGTCTGCCGGCGTCAGCTGACCCGGTGCGGCCTCACCTCGGCACAGATTCGCTCGCGGATCGAGGGCAGGGTGCTGATCCGAATCTACCCGGGTACGTACGCGGTCGGACACCGCGCGCTGACCGTACGCGCGCGATGGATGGCGGCGGTGTTGTTCGCGGGACCCGGCGCAGTACTGTCCCATCGCAGTGCTGCCGCGTTGTGGGGCCTGATCGATCGGGTCGGAAGAATCGAGGTGCTGCGGGCCGGTGACGCCCATTCACGGTCCGGCCTTGCCATCCACGGCACTCTCAACCTCTTCGAGGCGGACCGATCTCTGGTCGACCGGATCCCGGTTACTTCGCCGACTCGAACCCTGATCGATCTGGCGGGGGTCGAGTCGCGGCGCTCGCTGGACGACCGCCTCAGCGCGGCTCGGCGTCTCAGACTGCTCGACTGCGTCGCCGTGAGGGCCGGCCTCGATCGCGTTCCCAACAGCAAAGGGGCCGGAGAACTCCGAAGACTCATGGGCCTTTACGAGGTTTCGGCCAGGGCGACCCGCTCCGAGCTCGAGACTCGCTTCCTGCGCCTCTGCTTCGACTCAGGGTTGCCGTTGCCGGAGGTCGACGTGCGGATGGGCCGTATCGTGGTGGACCTGCTGTGGCGAAAGGCGCGCCTGATCGCGGAGATCGACAGTCGCGCCTTTCACCACCACCGCTTCGACGAGGACCGGATCAGGGACATTGGAACGCTGACGGCCGGCTTTCGAACCATTCGAGTGACTGACCAAATGTTGAAGACGGCCCCGGAGAGCCTCGTCGAATCGATCCGAACCCTTCCGAAAGCTCCAACGCCCTAGCGATCGGCCTTGCAGTTCGCCAGGACGGGACCGATCAACTTCACCGATCGACTGCGCCGAGTACGAATCTCGACCGATGCCCGGGATCGTGGTCGCCACACGACGACGAACCAAGGCAGCGCCCCGGAACGTACGCCCAGCCGACAGCGACGCCTCGGAAAGAGGCCAGGCGCCGGAGGGCTTGCGGCCCGGCGGGCGCGCGGGCGAGCTACTTGCCGACGAAGTAGGGCTGGTGCCAGGTTCTTTCGGCCCGGCGTTGCTTGATCATGTTGAGATAGGGCTCGATCGGGCGGCTCGGCGGCCCCCACCAGCGGCCCGAGTACCAGGCTCCCATGCTGCCCTGCAGGTCGCCGGCGCGGTAAGGCTTGCCGTTGTCCGGCTCACGCTTGAGCCAGGTCTGGAGGCCGTCGAAGTAGGACCGGATTATGCCGCCGTAGTAGTCGGCGTTGAAGGCGGTGAAGTAGCGCATGATCTTGCACTTGCCCCAGCAGTGGTAGGGACGGCGGACCTGGAACAGGCCGACGGAATCACCATCGTCTCCCAGGGTTGACATGTCCCACCAGGACTCGACCGTGGCTACGGCGCGCATGGTGTTCGTATTGATGCCCCACTTGTGGGCGGCCCACTGGATGATCTCGTCGGTCGTGCCCTTGTAGCGGCCGTCGACGAACTTCGCGTAGGGCATCTCGCTGCGCTCGCGCCAGGCCCTGACCTTCTTCCAGTTCGGGACTCGGCGGTTGGAGACGCGGTTTTCGGGCCTCGGCTCCCACTTAGACCGCTTGACCAGCTTGGCTGCTACCTCACTGGTTCGGGGCCCCCAGCCGATCTTGCGGTTCTTCTCGAGTCCGGCATCGGCGGTCGCGGGCAGCGCGGACAGCCCGGCCACGACGAGAGTCGCGGCCAGCAGCCAGAATCGGAAGGCGGCCAATGGGCTTCCGGCGACCCGGCGGCCCTGATTCAGGCTGCGAGACCCACTTCGGCCGGCATGGTCAGGTGATTGATCATTTCGGCCGATTCCCCGAGCGCGGTCATCGCACTGAGCATCGTGGTGGCAGCGAAGAAGCGGGCGACTTCCGGTTCACCGGCGCCGGAGATCTCGACGGTCTCCCTGAACAGACGGTCGAAGCCCTTGCGGATCGGCCGGCGGAGTTCGCGGTTTCCTCCGGCGGCGAGCACCTGGAACTGGCACTGCGCCCAGGCGTCGTCCTCGAGAAGCCGGCGGTAGGCGCTGCGCATCAGGTCGAGTCTCTCGGCAGGCGAGTCGCCTTCGGCGGCCTGCTCACGGAAGATCGCCACAAGCCTCTCGTTCAGCGCCTCGTGACAGGCCAGGAACAGCTCGGTCTTGCTCTCGAAGATCGCATAGATGTAGGGCTGCTGGATGCCGGCACGCTCGGCGATCACCGAGGTGCTGGTGCCTTCGTATCCGGACCTTCCAAACTCGATCAGGGCGGCCTCGATCACGTCCGACCGCCGCTCGTCCAGCGGCACTCTTGATTTTCTGTCGGGCTCCGCCCGCTTGGGAGCGATGCTCTGGTCATTCGCCATAGAAAACACCTTCGTACTGGACCCGACCGGTTCCCTGCCGATCCCTGAACAAAGCAGTCTATGGGTTGCGATCGACGGACCGCTGCATTAGGGTCTGACGGGCCTGAACCGAAGTCAGTCCGCGGAGTCCGACAGCACGACCTCTGCGGCCTCCTGGGCGGCCTCGATCTGGCCTGCCACGAGGTCGAGCCCGTTGTCCCAGAACGAAGGATCGGCCAGGTCCACACCGACCATCGCGCCAAGCTCCTCCGGCGAGCGCGATCCGCCCGAGGCGAGCATGTCGAGGTAGCCCGGCACGATCTCGTCGCCGCGCTCTTCGTAAAGGCGGTAGACCGAGAGCGCAAGCAACTGGCCGTAGGAGTAGGCGTAGACGTAGCCGGGTGAGCCGATGAAGTGCGGCACGTAGGACCACCACGACCGGTAGCCCTCGGTGATCTCGACCGAGTCGCCGAGCAGCTCGTGCTGGGTCTCGAACCAGAGTTCTCCGAAGCGCTCGACCGAGAGCTCGCCTTCCGACCGGCGTGCCGTGTGGACCTGGTCCTCGAACTGGTTCATCGCGATCTGGCGGAAGACGGTCGCGATCTGTCCTTCGACCGCTTCGGCAAGCAGTCCGAGGCGCGAGGCGGGATCCTGCTCGGCTTCCAGCAGCCTGCCGAAGACCAGCTCTTCGGCAAAGACGGAGGCGGTTTCGGCGACGGTCAGCGGGGTGTCCTGGTGGAAGACCCCGCGCTCGGCGGCGAGTGTCTGGTGGAGTCCGTGTCCGAGTTCATGGGCGAGCGTGAGTACATCGCGGCGCCGGTCGGTGTAGTTGAGCATCACGTACGGGTGGACCGATGGAACGGTCGAGGCACTGAAGGCCCCACCGCGCTTGTCGGGACCGGGAGGCGCGTCGATCCAGCGCTCATCGAAGAAGCGGCCGACCACGTCGCCCGCCCGGGGGGAGAGCGAGTCAAAGGCGCTCTGGACTATCTGGCGGCCCTCGTCCCACTCGATCTTGGCCGCGTCGGTGGCGATCGCCGCCATGCGGTCGTAATCGGCCAGGCGGTCGATCCCGAGCAGCTTCGCTTTGGTCCGGTACCAGGAGCGGGCCAGGTCGTAGCGACCCTTGACCGCCTCGACCAGCGCCTGGACCGATTCGTCGGAAGCCTCGTTGGAGAGGTTGCGCGTGGCCAGCCAGTGCGGGTAGCCGCGCAGCCGGTCCTTGATCGACTTCTCCTGCAGCAGCGTGTTGAAGACGTAGCCGCGGGTGCGCAGGCCGGGCTGTAGCGATTCGGTAACCGCCTCCGCGGTGGTCCGCCGGACCTCACGGTCGGGGTCGGCCAGGCGGGAAAGGGCGATGTCGAGAGAGACCGGCTCGTCGGAGCCCGTGTCGGCAGAAGTATCGGAGGCAGTGGGCGGCAGCTCGACCCGGATCGCCGAGGTCAGCTCGTCGAAAAGCCGACTCCAGGCGCCGGCACCGGTCACCGAAAGCTCGGTCGCGATGCGCTCCTCGGGCTCGCTCAGCAGGTGGTCGCGGTAGCGCCGCTCGTTTCGCAGGTAGTGCTCGCAGAACTCGAGGCCCTCTCCGGACAACATCGCCTCGGCCTGCTCGTCTTCGAGGGCGGCCCACGCGAGTTCGAAGAAGATCAGGCGGGTCTGGATCGCCGTGGCTCTCTCCGAGCCCATCTGGAGCAGGGCTCCGTTGGCCGGATCGGCTGTATCGGCGGCGAAGCGCAGGTGGGCGTAGTTGAGCGCCCGGCCGGCCAGGTCGGAGATCAAAGCGAGCTCCTCCATGGCTTCGCGCAGGCCGGCAGAGTCCAGATCTCCCACCTTGCCTTCGTAGCGCTCGGCGAAGGCTCCGGCGGCCGCGTCGGCCTTCTCGAGCAGCGAGGTCACGGCCACCTGGGGGTCTCCGCTCGATTCGCCCGTCAGAAGATCGTCCAGCTGCCAGGTGACCTGCTCAAGTGTGCTCATCGGGATTTCCTTGCTCTCCGTGGGTCGGACGGGCTCAACTGGCCTGCATCCTGTCGGTTCCGGCCTTGATCTCACGCCGGATTATCCAGTCGCCGACCAGGGAACCGAGCGGGCCCAGGGTGACGATGACGATCGTCGGGAACCACCAGCCCCACCACTTCTGGAGCGAGCCGTAGGCGCAGAGCCCGATCAGGGCGATGAAGAGGAAGCCGTGAACTGGGCCGAGCACGGCGACGATTTCATGCCGGTCGGCGACCCAGCGCGATGACCAGACCAGCGGGATCAGCAACAGCACGTCGACCACCGCAACCCAGGCGATGATGTTCAGAAAACGCATCCGCCGGGCGGGGCCGGCGGGCTGATACGACCGTGGCGAACCGCCGGGCGAAGGGGGGGAGTCGGGAGGCTGAGGGGACTGGGCAGAGGATTCCATCTGGCCTCGCAAGGTATCAGTGCGCGGTCGCCGGACCGAGGCGGGAAGGGGTCCCGAATCCAAGTCGATTCCGGTCAGACCGGCAGCTCGAGCCCGAACCAGACCACGCCCAGCGTGAGCAGGAAGGTCAGGCCCATCAGGGCATGGACCTTGGGGTACTTCATGTGGGCGGCCAGCGAGACGAAGACCAGGGCGAGCAGGGTCAGCTTGATGTGCAGGGTGCTCTCGCCCCAGAGTTCGTAGTGGGAGGCCAGCAGCATGCCGGTGAAGATCGACACCCCGATCGCTATCAGTGAGCCCCAGCCAAAGTTCTGAGCGATCGCCTTCATCCGGGCCGGGTCGGGGTTGCTGCGCTCGACCGGCACGATCGTCGCCGCAAGCATTATCTGGCCACCGACGAAAAATGCCATGGCGATCACATGGACGAAAAGGACGAGCTCCATGGACGGGATCCTATTCTCGGGGGGAGGATCCGTCCTTCACGGTCCTTAGCCTGATGCCGATGGCGAAGATCCGCTCAACTCACGTCTGCCAGACCTGCGGCCATGTCGCCATGGCCTGGACCGGCAAGTGCCCCGGTTGCGGCGAGTGGAACACGCTGGTCGAGACCGCCGCTGCGCCGGCGCGCTCCCCCGGCAAGGGGCGGGGAGGACCGGCGGCTTCGGCCGCGGTCGGCAGGCCTGTCGCTCTGCGCGAGGTGACTTCGGTCCAGGTTTCACGGCTGGCTACCGGTATCGGTGAACTCGATCGCGTGCTCGGAGGCGGAATCGTTCCCGGCTCGCTGATCCTGCTCGGTGGCTCTCCCGGTATCGGCAAGAGCACGATCACCGGGATGGCGATGGCAAACCTCCAGGCAAATGGCGCCGACACCCTTTACGTCTCGGGCGAAGAATCGGCGGCGCAGGTACGGCTTCGGGCTGAACGTCTCGGTCCGGCGGCTCTGGACGTCAGGGTGCTGGCGGAGAACTCGCTGGAGACGATCCTGGCGACGGTCGAGGCGGAGAAGCCTTCGGTCGTGGTGATCGACTCGATCCAGACTCTGCACAACGCCGACCTCAGCGGGGCACCCGGCTCGGTCGGCCAGGTCCGTGAGGCCGCAAACCGGCTGGCCGAGACCGCCAAGCGGCTGGATGTGGCCATGATCCTGGTCGGCCACGTGACCAAGGAGGGCAGCCTCGCCGGGCCGCGCGTGCTCGAGCACCTGGTTGATTGCGTACTCCAGTTCGACGGTGAAACGGAGCGCACCTACCGCACCCTCCGCGCGATCAAGAACCGCTTCGGCGCGACCAGTGAGGTCGGTGTATTCGAGATGCGCTCCGGCGGGCTGACCGAAGTCACCGACCCGTCGGCCCGCTTCGTCGAGGAGGCGACCGGGGCGACCGGCTCGGTCGTGCTGGCCTCGATGGAAGGGACGAGGCCGGTCCTTGTCGAAGTCCAGGCGCTGGTCAATCCGAGCGAGCTCGAGATCCCCCGCCGGGTGGTCAACGGCATCGACCGCAACCGCCTCAGCATGGTGCTGGCAGTGCTGGCCCGCCACGGCGGGGTCGGCCTCGGGACCTCGGACGTTTTCGTCAACGTGGTCGGCGGCGTGCGGATTGACGAGCCGGGGGGAGACCTCGCCGTCGCCCTGGCCGTTGTCTCCGCGCAGCGCGGCCAGTCCGCAGCCGGTCGAGGCGGCAAACCACTGGCCTGCTTCGGCGAACTCGGTTTGACCGGCGACATCCGTTTCGTCGGCCACGCCGACCGCAGGGTGGCCGAAGCGGTCAAGTTCGGGCTCGAACCGGTGGTCGGGCCGCCTTCCGGTGAGCGTCTTCCCGGACTCGCCCCCTGTTCGACCGTCAGACAGGCCCTGAAAGCTGCGTTTTCAAGCAGTCGCGAGCACGCCGCAGCCGCCTGAGGCGGGCAGACGCGGCCTGCGGCCGGGAACGGTCGCCGGCAGGGTTTCGCAAGGTACCATGCCGATCGGCGGCAGACCGCACTAGAATGCGGAATCTGGCATAATTGCAGGGATGTTGTCGGCAGTGGAAAGCGATTTGGCTCACCTCAATGAGCGTCAGGATCCGAGG
The DNA here is from genome assembly GCA_038247145.1 of Solirubrobacterales bacterium. Lineage (GTDB taxonomy): Bacteria > Actinomycetota > Thermoleophilia > Solirubrobacterales > 70-9 > 67-14. The sequence goes on from JBBRVF010000020.1 coordinate 8,400, forward strand.
CTTCTCCGTGCCATAGACGCGGTCGCCCCCGGCACCGGACTGCGTGAAGGAATCGACAACATCGTCCACGCGAACACCGGTGGCCTGATCGTCTTCGGCGAGACCGAGGAGTTCGCCTTCATGCTCTCCGGCGGCATCAAGCTGGACATCGACTACACGCCGGCGATGCTCTACCAGGTGGCCAAGATGGACGGGGCGATCCTGATTAACGCCGACGCCTCGAAGATCACCTGGGCCAACGTCCAGATGATGCCCGATCCGACCATCCACTCTTCCGAGACGGGCACCCGGCACCGCACCGCGGAGCGCATCTCCAAGCAGGTCGACGCGCTGGTGATCGCGATATCCCAGCGCCGGGACGTGGTCTCGCTTTACCTCGACGGCATGAAGTACATCCTGCAGGACATCCCGTCCGTACTGGCCAAGTCGAACCAGGCGCTGGCTACCCTGAACAAGTACCGCAGCCGCCTCGACGAGCTCAGCCAGCGGCTGACCCGGGCGGAATTCAACGGCGGGGCGGTCCTCTACGACGCGCTCGCCGTGCTGCAGCGCTCCGAGCTCGTCTCGCGAATGGCGATCGAGGTCGAGCGCTACATCATCGAGCTCGGAACCGAGGGCCGGCTGATCGAGATGCAGCTCGAAGAGACCATGATCGGGGTCTCCCAGGACCGCAGCGCCCTGATCCGGGACTACGCGACCGAGGACACCGAAGGCTCTCTGGACCGGATCACCACCGAGATGGCCGCCCTCTCCCATCAGGATGTACTCGACTTCGGCCGGCTGGCCGAGATCCTCGGCTACGAGCGCAAGGTCAACACCCTCGACTTTCTTGTCCAGCCTCGCGGCTACCGCCTGCTCGGCCAGGTTCCGAGACTTCCCAGGCTTGTCGTCCAGAAGATCGTCAACCAGTTCGGCGATCTCAACGAAGCTCTGGCCTCCAGTGACGAGGCGCTCTCTTCGGTCGACGGCGTCGGTCCCTCCCGGGCCAAGGAGATCCGCGAAGGGGTGAGGCGACTCCAGGAGTCCGTCCACTCCGACCAATACTTGAATACATGACGGTTTCGGCCGTCGCGACGAAGCAAAGGAGCATCTGATTTCTGACTCAGACGTAGTAACAGAGGATCTGGAAGACATCGAAGCAATTGCCCCGGCATTCGACTTCGAAGAAGGCGAAAAGGTCGTCTACCCTCATCATGGGGCCGGCGTAGTACTCAAGAAGGAGAGCACCGAACTGCTCGGTGAGACCCGCGAGTACCTGACCATCAAGATCCTCCACAACGACATGACAGTCAAGGTCCCGACCGAAAACGCGCAGGTCACCGGCCTTCGCCCGGTCATCGACGAAGACGAGATCAAGAAGGTCATCTCGGTCCTCTCAGACGAGGTCTCCGACATGCCCAAGAACTGGAACCGTCGCTTCAAGTACATCAAGGAAAAGATCAAGACGGGCAACGTCTTCGAGCTTTCCGAGGTCGTGCGCAACCTGGCGCTGCGCGAGATGGAGAAGGGTCTTTCGACCGGTGAGAAGCAGATGTACACCCGGGCGAAGAAGATCCTCGCCTCGGAGTTCATGTACGCGCTCGACAAGGACGAAGAGGGTGCCGAGGAATACCTCGACAAC
>JBBRVF010000021.1:0-9991 GCA_038247145.1 Solirubrobacterales bacterium
ATTCACTACCGGTGTCGAGCAAGGCATTGGCCACTTCGGGATCGTCGACCGTCTCGAAGAAGCCGAACTGGCCATCGTTGCCGCCGCGGTACTCGTCCCATCGCTCGTCGATCTGGGCGCTGATCCGGCCGACCGGCTCGCCGTCGCGCTCGGCGATGAACAGCTCGACCTCGGCGTGATCGAAGTACGGATTCTTCGAACGGTTGAGGAACTGCATTCGCTCCAGAATCAGCGGCGGCACCCAGTTCGGGTGCTCACGATGGACCCGAAAAGGGACCTCGACGAAGCGGCGCAGATCACGGCGGCCGGAAACCGGCCTGACGGTCAGGGAGGACACGCGCCGAAACTACCACCACGGGCCGGACGACTATGGCGATTAGGAGGACCGCCAGCCGGGTAGTCCCTGTCGGGTGAGCGAAGACGCCGGCACGCAGGGCGGAAGGGACGACGAGGGGTCAGGCACCCTGAGCCTGTTCGGAGCGGTTTCGCTCGGCACCGGGGTGATGATCGGTGCCGGCATCTTCGCCCTGACCGGGCAGATCGCGGCGCTCTCCGGAGACCTGATGCCGGTCGCGCTGATGACCGCGGCAGTCGTCGTCGCATTCAGCGCGTATTCGTACATCAAGCTCTCGAACGATTCACCTTCATCGGGCGGGGTCGCCAGCTACCTGGAAAAGGAATACGGACGGGGAGTGGCGACCGGCGTTTTTGCCCTTTTCATGTTCATCTCGATGATCATCAACGAGAGTCTGGTTGCCAGAACCTTTGGATCCTACGTGCTCCGACCCTTCACTTCCGATCCTCCGGGATTCCTTGTGCCGGCGCTCGGGGTCGGTCTGATCGTGGTCGCATTCCTGGTCAACATCGCGTCGAACAGGGTGATTGAGAGAGCAGAAGGCGCTATGGCGATCGTCAAGATTGCGGCGCTGCTTGTATTCGCCGGTGCCGGCATCTGGTTCATGGACACGGCGAGTTTGACCTCGGGCGGGACAACCGAGTGGCCGATCGGCACGGTCGAAGGATTCCTGGCCGCGGTCGGTCTTTCCGTGCTCGCCTACAAGGGCTTCACCACGATCACCAACAGCGGCGGGGAAATCGAAAACCCCCACCGCAATACGAGCCGGGCGATCGTGATCTCCCTTTCATTGTGTGCCGTGCTCTACCTGCTTGTCTCGGTGGCGGTGGCCGGCAACCTTTCTGTCAGCGAGATCGTCGCCGCCCAGGACTACTCGCTGGCCCGGGCCGCCGAGCCGGGCCTCGGTCAGCTCGGAGTGAACCTGACCGTGGCGATCGCCGTGATCGCGACGGCGTCGGGGGTGATCGCCAGCATCTTCGCCGTCTCAAGGATGCTGGCGATGCTCTCGAAGATGGACCTCGTCCCTTACAGCGACCTCGGCATCCCCGGCTCGGTCCGTTTCCACACGACGCTTTTCACCGCTGCGATCGCGATCGCCCTGACGATCGTTTTCGACCTGCAGCGAATCGCCGCCCTCGGCGCGATCTTCTACCTGCTGATGGACATCGCGATCCACTGGGGCCTCCTAAGCAAGCTGAGGTCGGAAATCGACTTCAGTCCCACCGTGGTGATCGTCGCAATCGTTCTCGACGCGATCGTCCTCGGCGCCTTCCTGCTCGTAAAGGCATCGGAGGATCCGTTCATCCTCTACTTCGCAGCGACTTCGATCGTCCTCATCGTGCTCGCCGAATGGGTCTTCCTGCGATCACGCGAATCCGGGGCAAAAGAACATGCTTGACGCCCGAAGGCGACGGAACTGCCGGCGCTGACCAACCCGGCGGCATCGCGGAGAGCGACAGCTGGTCAGAGGTACGAGAGGGGGTCCGTGGCGACCCCGCTGATACGAACCTCGAAGTGAAGGTGGGCCCCGAAACTGTGGCCCGTATTGCCCACGTAGCCGATGATCTCCCCTTGCTCGACAGTCGCACCCGATGTCGTATTGAACCCCGACTGATGGGCGTAGCAGGTCGAGATCGCATTGCCGTGGTCCACGCATGTGTAGTTGCCGTAGCCCCCGCTCTCCGCTTCCGTCTGAAGCAGGATCACCGTTCCCGAGTCCGCGGCGCGGATCGGCGTACCTTCGGCCGCCGAGATATCGATGCCCTCATGCGAGGATCCCCAGCGCGGACCGAACGTCGACGTGAGTACCCCATCGACGGGCCAGATCATCCCGCTCGAACTCGAGGCTGAGAGAGGTCCTGCCGGGATCGACGATTCCACGGAAGCCTCGGCAATCGTGGTTTCAATTTTGGCACGGAGGTCCTCCGCGATCTGCTCGTGCTGCACGATCTCCTCTTCGACCGTGGCCAGTGCCTGTTCCCGCTGCGCCCGCCTTGTTGCGACCGCGTCTTCCCTGACTTCGAGTGAGGATCTCGCGTCTTCGAGCTGCTGCCGCTCAGCGGCGATCTGATTCCTCGCAAATTCGATTTCTACTTTCGATTCGCGCCTCACCTCGAAATGTCTGCGTGCCTGGTCCCGGATCGATCTCACCCTCGCCGCAAGGCTTTCGCCCCGGTTCTGGATCGACTCGAGGTACTCGCCGGTCGAGACCAGCTCATCGAAACCCTCTGTCTTCAGGATCAGATCGGATATGTCGGTGCTTCCAGACGTGTAGACGGAGATCAGATGGCCGCGAAGGCGCTTGAGCGACCGCACCAGTCGCGCCCGCTCTCTGCGCAGGCGCTGCTCAGCGAACTGCAGCCGGACCACCGCCTCGTCGAGTTCCCTTTCGCGCGCGGCCAGCTCGGCTTCAGCAGCCGCCTCCCGGCCTCGAATTTCGACGATCTCCCGCTCCAGCTCGCCAACCCGGTCTCCCAGCGCCTCAATGTCCCGGGTCAGGACCCCTTCTCTGTCTTCTGCCTGCTCGATCTTGCCTTCGGCCGAATCGAGCCGCTCATCGACACTGGCAGCAGAAAGCATCGGAGCGCTGCCCGCCGACAGGAATGCAACGACCATCGCCGCGGCGGCCAGCCAACTGGCATTTCGCCACCGCGAGAGGTTCGATTTGTGGATCCGATTGAAGGGCATCATAAGCGGGCCTGAGAGGCCCGGAGATCAGCCCTCCTACAGAGCGTAGGCGTCTTGGGACGGCGGCGTAAGACCGTGTCGCAGCTGAACGAATTCGTGCCGACCGGCACCCTACCGCCGCTCCCTGGGGTCACTCCTGGCTGTTCGGTCCTGTCGGTCGGCCGGTGAGGATGTCTTTGCGCTCGCGATATTCGTCCGGCGAGATCAGGCCCTCGGCCAGGCGACGATCGAGGATCTCGAGAGGATCGCCCGAGCCCGACCCCCCGTTCCGGCTCGAGCCGAACGTCCTTATCAGCAGGTAGATCACCAGTCCCCAGAACAGGGCCATGCCGATAGCCATCACTATCCACCAGCCGGCGCCCCAGTCCCAGTCCATGTGGCCATCGCCCGGATAATCGGCGACCATCATTGCAATCTCGATTGGCAGCATCTGCGAGTCCCTTCGGTCTGAAGTCAACGAGTTTCGAGTGTTTGATGCTTTCTCCTACTGAGTGTAGGATGAAACCCGGTACTTGTAAAGGGCGGACCGCTCGGCAGAGCCCTACCGGCGCCAACGCTTCAGGAACGGGGTCGGATTCGAAACCCTGCCACCCCTGTACCAGCCCGGGCGCGTCCACATCTCAAAGTGAAGGTGACAGGCACTCGAGCGCCCGGTCGAACCCACGCGCCCGATCCGATCCCCTGCTTTGACCCAATCGCCTCGCTTCACGCTGAGCCTTCGCAACATATGCATGTACACATATTCGAATGGGGAGCCCTTGCCCTTGACGACCACATAATTGCCGGCCCCGGATGCCTGAAAGCTCCTGATGCGGACCCTGCCGGGCATGGTCGCAACGACGGGTCGACCGCACTTGGCGAGGATGTCCTGTCCCTGGTGGCCCCTTCCGGCACCGAGACCGTCGCCGAACGAAGATCTGCCCCTGACGGGGAATACACCGGTCCGCGACTGTTTCGACTGCGCAGAGCTGGGACCTATGCCACCGCCTGCCTCGCGGGCCGTGGCCGACGTCGCCAGAGTCACTGCCGCAATTGCGACGACGATCAGAACTGCTGGAAATCCGCGTGAAATCGACATCGAGCCTCTCTTTCGTAGTGCCTGCGGGGTTAGCTGACGGGCTCGCGCTGAAAGAGTGCGCTACAGCAGATGCTGATTCGCCCCGGGGAGTGGACTCCCGGCGGTTCCCCCGCTCCGTCTGGTCGTTGACCGGACGAATTCGGCAGGTTCATGCTTTGTGTGCAAGAGCTTACATTATCCTACGACTGCGTGTAGGAGACGGCCGGCCATGAAGCCTGTTGTGACCGGTAAGCTCGCGATGTGGTCGATATCGAAGGCGAAGGCGATCCCGAAATCCGCGGGGGCCTCCAGAAGGAGGTCATGCGCATCCTCTGGAGTGAAGATCCACTGTCGGTCGAGGAGGTCCGGCAAAAGCTGCCGCGTTCCCGGGATAGTGCTTATACGACCGTGCAGACCGTTCTCAACAGGCTGGCGGAGCGCGGCCTGGTATCGCGAAACACGGAGAGCCGGGCGATTCGTTACCGGCCGGCGTTCTCCGAGTCGGATTACCTCGCGATGACCATCCGCGGAACCCTCGCCGCTGCTTCGGAGCAGGCCCGGACAGCGGCCCTGGCAAATCTGGTCGGCGACCTCGACGCGGAGGACCTCGAAAGGATCCGACGCATCGGGGACGAGCTTCGCGGTGCCGGTCAATGAAACTTGAGTTTGTCCTCTGGGCAGCCGCTCTGCTCGCGGTGAGCCACTTCCTGGTCTCCCGACTGCTCCAGCCTGAGCGGCAGGTCAGGCCGGCGACAGGTGCAGCCGTCTGCTTTTCAGTTCTGGGGCTTCGGGTCGTACTCTCGATTTCGATCGCCCTTTTCGTGCTCGAGTACACGAGCACCGGAGACCATTTGGCCTGGCTTCCGGCGTGGTGCCTGCACCTTGCTGCCCCCCTACCCCTGCTCCAGTCCCATCTCGGTTTCAGCGAACATGCGCTGGGAGACATCGCAAGGCTGCTGCCCGCAATCGCCCTCGCGACCGCAGCACTCGTGTCGTTCAGGAGAATCTCGGAAGACAACCGGGAAGTTGCCCGGTGGATCGACTCGAGCAGACTGGGTGACGGACCCGCCGGCAGCGTGATAGTCCGGGACCCGGGGATGCTGCTCGCGGTCGCAGGTGTCCGCAGGCCAAGGGTGCTCGTTTCACCACCGACCCTGGTCCACCTCGACGACGGTGAACTCGCTGCCGGGCTCCAGCACGAGTTCGGCCATATCGAGCGGCGACACCAGACCGTCTCGGCGGCGGGAGCTCTCCTCCTCGGTCTGTCCCGACCGATCCCGGGCGGCAATGGAACTCTTGCGCGACTCCGATACTTCCTCGAACGCGACGCCGACGAGTTCGCGGTGGACCGGACTTCGGATCCGTCTTCACTGGCGCGAGCCATCTGCAAACTCTCTGCCTCCGGTGCCGGAAGACAGGGTCTCGCGACGGCCCGTCTTCAGGGATCGGGAGTTCCCGAACGGCTCGGCCACCTTGTTGCACGCAGGTCATTCTCCCCCGGTCTCGACGTCGTGCTGACCTTCTCGGCGCTGGCCATCGCGGCGCTTGCCGTCGCGCTACTCACGATCGGTGCCGAACTGCTGGTGACCGGCAGCGTCAGCCCTCCCCACATTGCGCTGACCAGTCAGATCTGCGCCTGAGCCGGGACCGCACCGGCCCTGGAAGTCGAGATCGCTTCGTGCCGGGAAGCTCGGAGTTGGTCAATCGCCCGGGTTCTCCAGAGTCTGGAGAATGCGCGGACTGCCTCGGGGTGGTTTGAAAATACCCCTGAGGGGTATTAGTAAGAACTCGGTGGAGCAATCGACCCAAAAAACCCGGTCCAGCGTAGCCCAGCCCGCGGATCCGGACTCGAAAGGCACTGAAGTTCTGCGAGCGGTCGGAATCCGGAAGGGATTCCGACAAGGTATCCCCCCTTTCCGCAAGCGGACCGACGTTCTGCGTGGAGCCGATCTCGAGATAGGACGCGGCGAGATGGTCGGGCTGGTCGGGGAAAACGGTTCCGGCAAGAGCACCCTGATGAAGATCATCGTCGGCATGCTGGAACGCGACGGCGGCACGGTGGAGCTCGACGACCGATTCGGCTACTGCCCTCAGCTGCCGTTGCTGTGGTCGAAGTTGACTGTCGACGAGCATTTCGAGCTCTTTGCCGGCGCCTACGGTCTCGACGAAAGCGAAGCGCAGGCCTCGGTGGCGACACTGGTCGATGACCTCCGGTTCGACCGCTACCGCTCGTACCGCGCCGAAGAACTCTCGGGGGGCACGCGGCAAAAGCTCAACCTCGCGATCTCGATGCTTCACAATCCTGAGCTTCTCCTGCTGGATGAGCCATATTCCGGCTTTGACTGGGAAACCTACACCCGTTTCTGGAAGATGAGCGAGCGCCTTCGGGAAGAGGGAATGGCGATACTGATCGTCTCGCATTTCCTTCCAGAACGCGACCGTCTGGACCGCATCTACGAACTCCGGGACGGCATGAGCGAGGAAACGTGAGCGGTTCGACTCCGATCACCGGCTACTTCCTGATCGAGCAGATCCGTAACCGCTCCACGGTCGCGATGCTGGTGGCGATCCCGATCCTGTTTGTCGTCGTCTCGGCTGACGTGCTCAGCGAGTTCGCCTCGGCCCTCGGAGGCTCCGTGGCCGGCTCCTCGGCGGCTGCCCTCGGGGCGGGCTGGGCGGCTGCCTTCCTTGCCGGCGCCCTCGGGTTCTTCCAGATCGCCTCCTCGCGCGACGCCGATCGGCGGCTGGCCCTCGCGGGACTCGCTCCGATCAGGCTGGCGGTGGCCCGAATCAACGCCTCGCTGGTTCTCGGAATCGTCGTCTCGCTGCTGGCCTTCGCGACGCTCTGGCTCAGGGTGGGTGTGACCCATCCGCTTCACACACTCGCCGCGATACTGATGTTCGCGGTGATCTACATCGGCATCGGCACCCTGGTTGGATCTTTCGTCTCGGGACCGCTGGAAGGCTCACTCGCGGTCGCATTCATTTTCCTGATCGATGCCTTTTCGGGACCGGGAATGAGCGCAAGCGACGGCATCTCCAGGCTGATGCCGACCCGGGAGGCAGCCGACCTCCTGATCGCAGCCGGGGCCGGCCGAACTTCCCCGACCGGAGACTGGCTGACCGTGGTGGCAACTGCCGCTGTCGCTCTTGTTGTGTCGTCGTTCGCATTCTGGTTCTCGGCCCGACCGAGGCGATAATCGTGGGACGGGCGCTGATCGCGACGAGGATGGGCTTTCGGGAACAGCGGCGAAGGGGTCTGCTGCTCGTGCTCCTGGTCACGGTTCCGGTTCTCTTCATCACGTGGAGCTTCGCGATAACCGAGCCCGTCCCGCGAGCGATCAGTCTGCCGGGCGGGGCGCTTTCCCTTACCGACATGCAGCAGATTCACGGCGCCATCATGGTCCCGATTACGGTCGGCTTCCTCACGGGCCTTCTGGGGCTCTTCATCGTCAGCTCGGCGCTCGAGTCCGACCGGCGCCTGGTCGTCGCCGGTTTCCGACCGGTCGAGGTCGTCGTCCCGAGGCTCCTCGTCCTGGCAGCTGGCGCGATCCTGGTCACGCTGGTTTCGATCGGCGTGACCACGATCGACTTCACGCCGGCATCGTGGGGGCCTTTCGTGACCGGAAACCTGTTGTCAGCCCTGATCTACGGCCTGATCGGAGGAATCGCCGGAGTCATGTTCGGCCAGATGGGAGCCGTGTACTTCATGTTCTTCCTGCCGATGATGGACTTCGGGGTCGCGCAGAACCCGATGTTCTTCGAGGGGACACCTCAGGGGTGGGCCCAATTGCTTCCCGCCTACGGGCCGACCAGAGTATTGATCGACGGAGCCTTCTCGCCAGGATTCGAGGCAACCGGCGGCGTGATCCTGGCGCTGGCATGGCTTTCGGGATTGACTCTCGTCCTGGTTGTACTGCTCACCCGCTCGGCCCAGCGGGGGAGGCACGGGAGTTGATCATCGGCCCCACCTTTCGAGATCCCGCTGAAGTTCTCTCAGAGCGGCTCATGGTCATATAGATGTCGGCGCTCGAGCTCGGCGAGAAACGAATTCGATCGCGCGACGACTTCGGCCAACTGGTTTCGATCGACCTCGTCATCCGCCTCGATGCCGGTCACCTCAGCCGCCGCACGCCGCACCTCAAGCAGTCGGCGTTGCGTTTCCGAATCGGCGGGCAGCGTTCCGCGGTCGACGCGATGACCGAAGAATCTCGTCTCGAAGTGAAGAATGACCTGAGCGAGCGTCGCGTCCAACTGCTCGCCGGCCCAGCGTGCCTGCGGCATCGCCCGACTCGACACCCCAAAGCGCAGCTGCATGACTATGAGGCTCGCCGCGCGGATCAATGCCGAAAGTGAGGCGGACCGGTCGTTCGCGTGAAAGTAGTAGAGCGCCGGAAAACGCTGGGTGCTTTCGTCGAACTCGATCAGCCTGCGCCGAAGGTCGTCGAGCTGCGAGGGCCCGCCACGGTATACGAATTCGGCGGCGGCGCGAGGCCCCTCTCCGGCGGGGGCCAGCGTTCGCGCAAGCACCCTGACCTGGGAAGCGAGTGGATAAACCGAGAGAAGATAGGAAACGGCGGCGGTGATGAGCGCCAGGCCGCTCGCCGCCTCGACCACCGTGACCAGGCGCAGCAGGTCACTCTCGGCGACCAGATCGCCGAAGCCGACCGTGGTCAGCGCGGCTCCACTCAGGTACATCGCGTCAACGAAGTTCCCGTTGCCAAATTCAACAGATGGCGAAAAGGCGAGGTAATCGAAGTAACCGGTGTAGATCAGCGCGAAGCCGAGCCAGAAACCGAGAACCCAGGCCAACAGCTGCCCGAGCATTACGAACGAGCCGCCAAAGCCGACTATCGCTCCGCTGCCGACCCGCGATCCGATCGCCAGTGTCGACTTCCAGACGACCGCCGTGACGACACGACTGAGCGGTCCGCTGCGATTCGGATGGAGCACTGTCACGAGAAGGTCGAAGGCCGTGATGGCGATCAGGACCCCGCCGGTGATATTCAGGATCATGGAGGTCATAGCTTTGGATCAACCGCCCAACATGGTGGCTGCATCGGCCAGTTTGATCATCGGTTCGGCCAGCAGACCGATCGCCACGGTTGCGACCGCACTCACGATCAGGACCGAGGTGAGCGTCCATCGCATCGATTTCGTAATCGCGATCCTGGGCCGGGCTTCAGCTGGGTCAAGCACGGTCGGAGCCAGCACACGGAGATAGAACACCAGCGAGATCACGGTGTTCAGGACGGCGACCACGGCCAGCCAGGCCTGCCCCGCGTCGATCGACGCCTTGAACAGCTCGAGCTTTCCGACGAATCCTCCCAGCGGCGGTATCCCGATCAGCGAAAGCAGGCTGAGCATCAGGACAACCGTCCACCAGGGATGGGTTCGAGAGAGACCGGAGAAAGCATCGAGACCGACCGACTTCGTCTCGTGCTGGACGGCGTAGACAACGGCGAAAGCGCCGAGGTTCATCGCCGCATAGGCGGCCGCGTAGAAGACGAAAGCCGGTAAACCCTGCTCCGAAAGTCCCAACGCGGCGATCCCCATCAGCAGGTAACCCGTCTGGGCAATAGAGGAGTAGGCCATCAGTCGCACAACATTGCCCTGGGCCAGGGCGGCCACATTGCCGAGGGTCATGGTGGCTGCCGCCATCGCGGCTATCGCCGTACTCCAGCCAAGCAGGTCGCCCGGCAGGGCAAGAGAAAGTACTCGAGCGATTGCCGCGATGCCTGCAACCTTGGGAACTATCGAGAGATAGGCTGCGACCGAGATCGGGGCACCTTCATAGGCATCCGGCGTCCAAAAATGAAACGGCACGACCGCCGCCTTGTAGCCGAGACCGAACAGGACCAGGGCCGTCGAAGCCGCCGCAACCGCGACAG
>JBBRVF010000022.1:0-9913 GCA_038247145.1 Solirubrobacterales bacterium
CTGATAACCACCTTCTCCCAGTCCAGCTTCGTCGCCCTGCTCGCCGGCCTGGCAACCCTGGTCGCCCTGCGCTGGAGCCTCAAGCTCGTGCTTGGAGGGGCCGGCGCACTGGCCCTGCTCGCGATCCTTTTCGCCACCTTTGCCGGTGGCCTGGTCAAGCTGGATCTCGACCGGCTGAATCCCCAGACCGGCGGCCGGGCCGACCTCGTCTCGGGTGGCATCGAACTCTTCGGCAACAGGCCACTGGCCGGCTATGGGTCCGGTTCCTTTTCACTCTCCTTTCGCGAGCAGGTCGCCGGACCGGATGCGCCGGTGACCGAGTCTCATTCCGAGCCGATCACAGTGGGCGCCGAGCAGGGGCTGATCGGTCTCGCCGTCTATGTCGCGTTGATCGTCTCCTCGCTGTTCGCCCTCTCGGCCGGCATGAGGTCGATCATGCCCGGGTTCGGTGCTGCTCCTGGTGCCGGTGACCAGGCGGACGTCACCGGAGACCATGAACGCGGACCACCCCCGGCGGCCCGAGCCGCGCTGCTTGCCGCCTACATCGCCGTGCTGGTTCACACCCTCACCTACGCCGGTTACCTCGACGATCCGCTGACCTGGGTCCTGATCGCCATCGGCTATAGCCTCGCTTTCCCATGTCGGGCTACCTCCGCCGCCTAGCGAGCACCGGCGCCGCCTACACCGCGGCCAGCATCATCTCGAAGCTGATAGCGGTCGCGCTGCTTCCGCTCTATACGCGGTTTCTGACGCCGGCCGACTACGGTGCGGCCGAGGTCATGTTCGCCGCCGTAGTCGCGATCAGCATCGTCATCCGCCTCGGTGTGATCGAAGCCCTGCTGCGCTTCTATTACAAGACGGACGAGATTCCCGAGCGGGTGGTCTCGACCTCGTTCGCGTCGCTGTTCTGGGCCGGCACTGCGGCAGCGATCGTGCTGATGCCGTTCGCCGGGCCGATCTCCGAAGCCCTGCTCGGCACAGCCGACGCCGAACTCGCCCGGGTGGCGATTGCCGGCCTCTGGGTCCTGACCCTGTCGGAATATTTGCTCACCCTGTTCCGGCTCGACGAGCGCGCCCGCGCCTTCTTCGTGGTCACCATGCTTTCGGTTGCGCTGACCATCCCGGTGACGATCGTCCTGGTGGTGCCGCTCGAGCTCGGAGCGATCGGCCTGCTGCTTGGTAGCTACGGAACAGGCGCGGTGATCGTGCTCGGCCTGATCGCCTACCACCACAGGCGCCTTTCGCTGCTGGTTGATGTGCCGCTCTTTCGGCGGATGATGCGCTTTGGGCTGCCGACCATGCCGGCCGAGCTTTCGCTCTACTCGATGAGCTTCGTCGACCGGATAATCATCGCCCGCTCGCTCGGGCTTGCCGAAGCCGGCCTCTATTCGCTGGCGGTCAAGGTCTCGCAGTCGGTCAACGTGCTGGTCCGGGGCTTCCAGCTAGCTTTCCCGCCGCTGGCCTATTCGATCGCCGACGACGACGAAGCCCGTAACGCCTACTCGGCCGTGGTCACCTGGTTCGTCGTGATCATGGCCGGCGTGGTCACCGGAATCTGGCTGACCGCGCCCTGGATCGTGCGAATCTTCGCCGCGCCGGAATACTTCGATGCCCAGGAGGCGGTCGGCCCGGTCGCCGCCGGCACCGCCCTCTACGCCCTCTACATGGTGCTGCTGGTCGTCCTCGGCCGCACCGGCCGGACCGAGTTCAACTTTCCTGCGACCCTGGCCGGAGTCGGGTCGAACATCGGACTCAACCTGCTGCTGGTACCGATCTGGGGGATCGTCGGCGCCGGTGTTTCGCTGGTCATTTCCTACGCGGTGGTTCTGGTGCTGATGTACTTCTTCACTCAGAGGCTCTTCCCGGTCCCGTACGAATGGGGCCGCCTGCTCAAGGTGATCGGCTCGGCCGGCGCGATGATCGCGACCGGTCTGGTCTTTGTCCCGGACGACGGCATCGGGGCCCTGGCGATCCGACTGTTGCTGATCGCCGCGGTCCCGGCCGCGATGATCGCCACCGGCTTCTTCAGCCGAACCGAGTGGCAGTACCTCAGGCTGCTCGCCCGACCCCGCGAACTCGCCTCGAGGATCCAGGCCGCCCGCGCCAGTGAGGTCGAAGCCGAGTCGAAGCAGGGCCTCTCCGAGGTCTACGAAGTCGAGCAGATGAACGAAGACATGCGCAACTGACCCGGTCGTGAGGTGCCCGGCGGGCCGGATAGCGGTCACTGCACGGGATCCTGGTTGTCACAGGACCAAGATCCCGTTCAGCGCGCTGCCCCGAGCGGTGGGTGCCGCAGGGGCGGCCGGGCACCGGTCCGTCCGACTGGACCTCCTCGGAACACTCGAACAGGAATCGTCCTACGTCGAGTCAGCGGGCACCCTGGGCCCCGCGTCTCAGAAAGTCGCGTACGCGACTCCGACTGCGATCAGGATCAGGGAGAAAATAAAGAGGGCCGTCAGCAGCCTGCCGAACGTCGATCGTGGCTCAGGCCGGCCTTTCGCCATGACGAAGGACCCGCAGGCGAAGATCGCTGCGACAGCAGCAAAGAAAACGGCGGTCATGGCCCAGCCGAAACTGCCGAAATTCGAGTATCCGAAAGAGCTCAGCAAGCACAGGAACGCGATACCCAGACTCAACCCGGCGAGCAGCCCGAAGACAAAGGCCCCGGTGACTCGGGCGATGTGGCCAACTGATGGCGACACCTCAGTCTTCATCAGCGCTCTCGGCCCGGTCGCGGAGGCTCTCTCCTTTGTACGGGAAAAGGGCCTGGCGGGTGTGGGCCCAGTAGACGTGGGTCGGGGCGTTGGGGATGACGATTGAGGCGACCGTCCTCCAGAAGTAGGTCCAGGCGGTGAGCAGGCGGACCGCCAGGGCGGCGGGTCGGGAGCTGTGCTTTCGCATATAGAGGTCGCGGTTGCGATGGAACTCGACAATTCGGGGCAGGCCGGAGGAGAGGTCGCTGGAGAGCTGATTGTGGTGGATCGCCTCGGCGCCAGGAACGTAGAGCGTATGCCAGCCCCCGTCGGCCAGACGTCGGCAGAAGTCGCATTCGTCGTAGTAGACGAAGAACTGCTCGTCCAGCCAGCCGATACCTTCGGCCGCCTCGCGGCGGACCATCATCGCGCTCGATTGGACCCAGTCGACCCGTCGGGTCTCGTCTCCCGCGCTCTGGACGGTGAGCCGGGAGTGGAGGAAAAGAGCGCCGATCGCGGCGGTGCCGACCCCCGGGAACTTCCAGGCGCAGGCATACGGGTTGCCTTCGCCGTCCAAGAGTTGCGCCCCGGCGACCCCTGCCCGTGGGTCGGCCTCGAGCGCCGCCACCAGCGTCTCGACCGTGCCGGGCCTGACCTCGGAATCTTCGTTCAGCAGCAGGCAGTAGCGGCCCCGGGCGTGCTTCAGCAGTGTCGAATCGTTGGCCGCCTTGCCGGCCTTGGCCGCCAGCGCGATGACCTCGACCGAGGGGAAGCCCTGCTGCACAGCTTCTACCGACCCGTCGCTGGAGTGGTTGTCCAGCATCAGGACCTCGGAATTCAGCTTGGCCGGATGGTTTGCTTCGATCGCGGCGAGGCATTCGAGCAGGTAATCACGGCCGTCATTGTTGACCACGCAGTAGGTGAGGTCGATGTCCACAGCCGCCAACGATAATCAGGGGATGCGGGTAAAGCTTGTCGACCCCTCGGCGTTCACGCCTCCTTATGACCGGGCTCTGGCCGGGGCGCTGGCGGCTGCCGGGGCGGAGGTCGAGCTGATCACCTCCGAGTTCCTCTACGGCCCGGTGCCGGAACCCGAGGGATACGAGGTGAGCGAGAGCTTCTACCGCCGAACCGCCCGCCGTGGCCTCGAGGCCCGGGGCCGGCTGCCGCTGAAGCTGGCCGAGCACCTGCCGGACATGTGGCGCCTGCGCCGGCGACTCGACGGCGACGTCACTCACTACCAGTGGCTGACCATGCCGGCTCTCGATCACCTGCTTGTCCCACGCAAAGGACCGAAGGTGATGACCGCCCATTACGTCGCGTCGCCGCAGCCGAAGTGGCTGGAGCTGACCACCGCCCAGCGTACTTTCGACTCGATGGACGCGGTGATCGCCCATTCCGAGAACGGCGCCCGTCGTCTGCGCGATCTGATCGGACTGCCGGACGATCGGGTCCGGGTCATCCCCCACGGAGCCTTCGATTACCTGACCCGCCTGCCTGACGAAGCGCTGCTGCCGATCGAGCTCGAAGGCGCTAAAGAGCCGGTGATCCTGTTCTTCGGACTGATGCGCCCCTACAAAGGGATCGACACCCTGCTCGAAGCTTTCGCCGAAGTCGAGGGGGCCGAGCTCTGGATCGTCGGCAATCCCAGGATGGACCTGACCGAGCTGGTCGAGCGCAGCCAAGAGCTGCCGGGCAGGGTCCGATGGCTGCCGCGCTTCATCGAGGATCGCGAGATTCCGGCGATCATGCGCGCTGCCGACGTGCTGACCCTGCCCTATCGTGACATCGAGCAGTCGGGAGTTCTCTACACCGGCCTCGCTTTCGGCAAGGCGATGGTGCTGAGCGATGTCGGCGGCTTCGGCGAGGTCGCCCGAAAGCACGACGCGGCAAGACTCGTGCCGCCTGAAGACCCTGCCGAGCTGGCGAGCGCCCTGAGCGATCTGGTCAGCAATGCCACCGAGCGGCAGGCACTCGAAGACAGGGCGGCGGCCGCGGCGACCGGCCCCTACTCCTGGGCCGACATTGCGAGGAGCACGATCCGTCTCTACCGTGAGGTCGGCGCATGACGGTCTGGCTCACATTCATCTTCTGGCTCTCGGTCTTCCTGCTCTTCTTCACCCATATCGGCTACCCGATGGTGCTCGGGGTCCTCGAGGCACTCGGCGTCGGCAGCAGGGCCGGTCAGATCCGCGGCAACCGGGTCGGCAGCTTTCCGTCGCTGACCGTCGACGAGCCGGATACCGACGAGAACCTGCTGCCGATGGTCTCGCTGATCATCGCCGCCTACAACGAAGAGGAAGTGATCGAGGCAAAGATCCAGAACGCCCTGGAGCTCGAGTACCCGCGCGAGCGACTGCAGATAGTCGTCGCCTCGGACGGCTCGAAGGACGCCACGGTCGAACTGGCCCGCGAGGCCGGGGCCGACCTCGTACTCGACCTGCCCCGCGGCGGCAAGATCCCGGCGCAGAACGCCGCTGCCAAGGCAGCCGAAGGCAGCCTGCTCGCATTCTCTGACGCCAACTCGACCTGGAAAGCAAATGCCCTGACCGAACTGCTCGAGCCTTTTCGCGACCCCAGGGTCGGCTACGTCTGCGGACAGGTCCGCTTCGTCGGACCGCAGGGCGGCAACCTCGAAGGCGTCTACTGGCGTTACGAGATGAAGGTTCGCGAGCTCGAATCCGAACTGGCCGGAGTGACCGCCGGCAACGGCGCGATTTACGCGGTCCGCGCCGACCACTACATCCCACTGAAACCTTCCGGCAGCCACGACCTCTCTTTCCCTTTCGCCTTCGCCAAGCAGGGTTCGTACTCGCTCTATCGGCCGAAGGCCGAGGCCGAAGAGAAGGTCGTCCCGAGCCTTGAGGGTGAGCTGGCCCGTAAGCGCCGGATGATGATCGGCCTCTGGGACATCGTCTTCGGCGAGGGCATGAGCGACATCCGCGGATACAGTCCGGCCTACCTGTTCGAGATCGTCTCTCACCGCTTTCTGCGTTACCTCAGCCCGGTCATCCACCTCGCGGCTTTCGCAAGCAACATCGCCCTGCTCGGCGAGAGCTCCATCTACACCGTGACCCTGGTGGTGCAGGTTCTTGTGCTGCTCGCCGCGGTGCTCGGCCGGTGGCTTCCGCTGCTGCCGTTCCGGATCTGTCGCTACTACGTCCTGGTCACCTTCTCGATCGCCTTCGGCTTCTGGGATCGGTGGCGAAAAGGTCCACCTGGCTACTGGGAGAAGGCCGAGGGAACCCGGTGAGCCGCGGTCTCGACATTCTCGGCGCGGGCATCCTGATGGTGCTTACCGCGCCGCTGATGCTGGTTTCGGTGATCCTGATCCACCTCGAGGGCGGAAGCAAGGCGATTTACCGCCAAACAAGGGTCGGACTTCACGGCACTGCGTTCCAGATGCTGAAGCTGAGAACGATGGTCCCCGGCAGCGACCCGGTCGGGGTGGGAACGATCGTCGCCCGAGACGACCCGAGGGTGACCCGGATCGGACGATTCCTGCGCCGAACTTCGCTCGACGAACTGCCGAACCTGGTCAATGTGCTGCGTGGCGAGATGGCGCTGGTCGGCCCGAGGCCGACCATCCCGGCCCAGGTGGTCGACTACACCGACCACCAGAAGCGCCGTCACGAAGTGCTGCCGGGGATCACCGGCTGGGCCCAGGTTCAGGGCCGCGCCGGCATCCCCTGGGAGGAGCGGATCGAGCTTGACATCGAGTACGTGGAGCGCCGGTCCCTGGCTCTCGACCTGCGGATCCTCTGGAAGACGATCTGGCTGACCGTTACCGGCCACGGCCTCGCCCCCGACTGAGATCGCCCGCTTCTCTACGCTTGCTGTCGATGCGTATCGGCGAGATCATCCAGTCACGTCGGCCGGTCTTCTCGGTCGAGTTCTTCCCTTCCAAGACCGACGAAGGGCGGGTCAGCCTGCTCGAGACCGCGAAGGAGCTGGCCGAGCTCGGCCTCGATTTCGTCTCGGTCACCTATGGGGCCGGCGGATCGACCCGGGAAGGCACGGTTGACATAACCCGGGCGCTGAAGGACGAAGTCGGCCTCGAGGTCATGGCCCACCTCAGCTGCGTCGGTGAGAGCCGCGAGGGTCTCGGCGAGACGCTCGACCGGCTCGAAGCCCTCGGCATCGACAACATCTTCGCCCTGCGAGGGGATCCTCCGCGCGGGGAGTCAACCTTTGTCCGGACCCAGGGCGGGCTCGGCAGCGCTGCCGAGCTGGCTGAGTTCATCTCCGGCAACTACGACTTTGCGATCGGCGGTGCTTGCTTCCCCGAGGTCCATCCCGAAGCGCCCGACCTCGATACCGACCTGACCTACCTGAAGAGCAAAGTCGACGCCGGGGCCGAGTTCCTGATCACCCAGCTCTTCTTCGACAACCGGGTCTACTTCGACTTCGTCGAGGCCGCCCGGGCCAAAGGAATCGACGTACCGGTCATCCCGGGAATCATCCCGGTGACCGGCTTCGCCCACACCAAGCGCATCTGTGCGCTCTGCGACTCTTCGATCCCGACCGAGCTCGAAGCAGCCATGCTGGCTGCCGAGGGAGATCCGGAAGCCGAGTTCAATCTCGGCGTGGCCTACGCCGCCCAGCAGAGCGCCGAACTCCTCTCCGCCGGAGCCCCGGGAATCCACTTCTACGCCCTCAACAAGGCCCCCGCCACCCGCGCCGTGCTCGGGGCCCTGCGAGCCGCCCGCCCGTGGCTAGCCCCCCACGAAAAAGCCTGGACCGCCGGCCGCGACCCGGTGGGCTGAACCTGCCTTACCCGGCCCGGTAGGCGGGGAAGAAGTCGGTCTCAGGGTCGACCTTCGCCCGACGGGTGAGTTCGTCGTAGGCGTCGTGGTCGCAGATCAGCCCGGAGGTGAACCACTGCTCTTCGCGGTTGGCGAAGCCGCGCTTGAACTCCTCGAGCCGGTCGCCGGGAGCGATGCCGCCGCCAAGGTTGAGCGGCATCTCCATCTCAACGCCGAACTCGATCATTCCGGCCAGCAGGCTCTTCATCGGCGAATCGCGCAGGTACTCGTCGGCGGTGCCCGAGAGGTAGTAGTGGAGCAGGCCGTCCGAGGCGGCGGCGATCGAGGCCGCGGCCACGGCTCCTTCCGGTTCGCGCGCGACCACCAGCCAGGTTCGGGTAGAGCTCAGTACCGAATCGAAATAGTGGGCGTCAAAGTAGTAGCGGTCGGCGGCCTCGGTTCGGTCCATGGTCTGGGTATAGGCGGCGAGGAAGTCGGCTCTCAGGGTGTTAGTGGTATCCGGCCCCGGAGTTGTTTCGATCGAATAGCCACGCTTGACGTTCTTGCGGATCTGCTGCCGGTCGCTCATCCGGCTCTTTGGTTCCAGGGCCGGGTCGGCGAGCAGGCAGATGTTGCGCGGCCGGGCTCCGCTCAGCGGAGGCTCCGCCGGCAACGTGTGGCGAATGAAGGCCGAGACCAGGCCGGTCGAAGTGAAGTCGATTGCGTCGTGATCGACCGGTAAGGCCGGATCGCCGGTGACACCGAAGCCCGGATAGCCGTAGGGGGATACCGCGTCGATGCCGCCGCCGGGGATATCCCGAACGACCAGCGGGGCATGCAGTGCCGGCTCCCCGCCCTCGTCCGCGATCAACAGCGAATGGGTCACTCCTTCGGCTGCGAAGAAAGCCGGGCAGCGGAAGAACTCGCCGTCGTCCGCGGCCCCGGCACCACCGTCCTCGATCAGCTCGGCCCTGTGGCTCACGTCGGCCGGCTCACCACTCGGAGACGGCGGCGAAGAACTGCTCCGGGGAGGCTCCCCAGATCTCGCAGTCGATCAGCTCGCCGCCGCGCTTGATGTGGCCGGGCATCAGCCCTTCGTACTGCCAGCCCTGGGCGGTCACTACCTTCTTCGCGGCGGCGTTGAAGGCCGGAATGCGGCCGTAAATGCGGTGGGCACCGAAATCCTCGAAGGCCTTGGTCACGGTCAGCCGCTCGGCCCAGCGGCCGACCCCGCGACCGCGCACCTCGTCGCCGATCAGGCAGCCGAGTTCGGGGGCGGTCTGGCGGAACAGTCCGTAAAGCGCGGTGAAGCCGACCGGCTGCTCGATTCCGGGGACCACGATCGCGTACTTGCGGTCCTCGCCTTTGTTGCGGACCGCGGCCGCAGTCCAGCCTTCGGCCTGTTCCGTCGAGAAGCTCTCGCGCTCCTCCATCAACGTTTTCGTCGCTTCCGGATTGTTGAACCAGCGGTGTACTGCCTCGGCGTCCTCGGGGCGGAACTCTCGAATCGAGACCGGCGACTGTGATTCGGGGGTGGCTGGATCTGACATGCCCGCAGTTTAGGAGCAGATCCAGGTGGGCGGGACTGTCGTCGCAGCGGTCCGGCTCAGCTTTGAGCGCGACGCTCGAAAATCGCGTCGACCTGCTCAAGCGACTTGCCCTTGGTCTCCGGAACGAACTTCCAGCAGAACCAGAGCGTGACCAGGCCGATCGCGCCGTACAGCCAGAACGCACCGACCTCGGTCAGCAGGTCGATCAGCCCGAGGAAGGTGACCGAAACGATGAAGTTGAAAAACCAGTTGGTCATCGTGCCGGCCGCAGCCGCCTTGCTGCGGACCTGGAGCGGATAGATCTCGGCGTTCAGCAGCCAGAAGATCGGCCCGAGGCTGATCGCAAAGGAGGAGACGAAGACCATCAGGGAGCCAATCGCAAGCACGGTCGAAACGGTCTCCGGCACCCCCGAAATGAATGCGACACCCAGGGCGAACAGTGAGGCAGACATGCCGCTGACCCCGATGAACAGCAGGGTGCGCCGGCCGGTACTGTCGAGCAGCCGCAGTGCGACCACGGTCATGAGCACGTTGACGATGCCGACCCCGAGCGAAGCGAGGATGGCCGAGGAGGCCGAGTCGATGCCGGTCGACTGGATGATCGTCGGCGCGTAGTAGATGACCGTATTGATGCCGGTGATCTGCTGGAGGATCGCCAGGCCGATGCCGACCAGTAGCGCCGCCTTTATCGCCGGCCTGCGCAGGTCCTTCCAGGTGCCCGTCTCGGTACCCATACTCGACTGGATTTCGCCGATTTCCATATCGATTGCCTCGGCCCCGGCCGGCCGGACCCGGGCCAGTGCTCCTTTCGCGCCTTCGACGTCGTTTTGCATGATCAGCCAGCGGGGACTCTTCGGCAGCCGCACGATGCCGATCGCCATCGCCAGCGCCGGAACCGCGCCGAGGCCCAGCATCCAGCGCCAGC
>JBBRVF010000023.1:0-9901 GCA_038247145.1 Solirubrobacterales bacterium
GCCGGCTTCGTCGGTCCCGACTTCGGGAAGTTCAGGCTGCAGCGCCTGCATCGCCGAGATCTCCGTTTCCTGGGCGGTGATGATCTCGCCCGCCATCGCCTTGAGTTCCGGGTGTTCGGCACGCTGCTCGGCCATCATCGCCATCATCACGGCACCCTGGTGGTGGGGAATCATGTCGGCGACGAACGCCGCATCGGCCTCGTTGCCGCCAACGTCGTCGTCCTCGCTACCGCCACAGGCACCAAGCAGGGCCGCGGCCATCAGCGCCGGGACAAAAATCAGAAACCATTTCGACATTGCTACTCCTTTGGTGGGTCCCCAGACGCTCATGGAATATACCCCATACGGGTATCGAGTCCGATCGGTAAGGTCGGTTTGGGGCCGAGGTTTGGTTTACTCCTACGAATGGTAGGAGCTATCTTCGAGTCATCTTCGCAGATCGCTGAATCGGGCAAGGTCGAACGGTCGCGAGGCGGTTCGTCCGACAGGCGTGACCCGGACCAGACCTGAACTTGGGTTCGACAGGAGACTTCGTTTCGAATGAACAATCAGGCCGCTCACGGGCGCGCGATCCGCGGTCGTCGACGGCACAGGCTGCCACGTCGTGGGACCCGACCGGGTCCGGCCAGGTTCGAGCTTCTCATGACTGTGCTCTTTCTCGCGGTGATGGTTGGGGCCGTTTACGCTGGTGGTCCGACAGATCCGGTCAGGGCGCTTGTCATCACTGCGCCGTTCCTGCTTCTCACGCTGCTGGTCGTAAGAGCCCTGCTTCTGACCGCAGTCATGGTTCCACTGCTTTTGGCCGTTTTCTTCGGCGAGCCACCGTCAAACGAGTTTCACGCAGCCAACGCTCAATGGATCTTCTGGGCAGCCGACTCCGTTCTCTGGGTTCCGGCATCGATCGGTGGATACCTGATCAGGTGGCGTCGGGACAGGTGAAGAAGACCCCCCACTCTGCGCTGGAACCACAATCAGAGATGCTGCGCAGCGGGCAGTCGGGCTCTGCGACCGATTCGGCTCAAGGCGTTCGATGATCGAGCCCGAAGTAGCCGAGGACCCGAGTGGTACAGACCGCGAACAGGAGAGTCATCGTGACCGCGCTCGCGATGCACCACTGACAGATCGCTTTGATGACCCAGAACTCGAGGTAGGTCAGGTACAGACTGAAAACGAAGCCGAACAATGAGAGGGTGAAAGCCACTATCCGGCCAGGGTCACCCCGCAACAGCGTCGCGCCGAGGATCGACGCATAACCGATCAGCCCGAACACAGCGATGTGAATGCCGAGGAGTTCCGAATACTTGCTCTTCTCGACGGTTGCGCAACCGGTGCTGCCTCCGACACATTGCGGTATCCCTCCGGCTGCCACGGTCACGGCGACAGAACCGGCGATACCCAGGCCCACCAGGCAAAGTGCGATCGCGGCGATCCGGAGTTTTTTCTCTGAGGGAAGGGTCATGAACCCGTTCGCCGTGGACTACCAGGCTTGAAGGCCTGCATGGTGCTGAGTGTTCCGAACACAGTCTGGATGCTGCCTGTGCGCTCGGCCTGTTCGAGGCCCGCCTCTTCGAGTATTTCCGGCAGCTTGCCCGCGAAATTCTCACGGGTCGGTTCGAAGCCGTCGAGAAGCCTGATGCTCAGGGAAAGCATCGCCATCAGCCGGTTGGCGGGGCGATCCCAATCGGCAATCAGAAGCCGGCCACCGGGGTGCAGCACACGGAGGATCTCGGCAGCAGTCTGTCGCCTCGAGTCGGCCGAGAGGTGGTGAAAGAACAGTGTCGAGACGACGGCATCGAAGGTCGAATCCTCGAAAGGCGCCTGGTCGGCGAAGCCCTCGACGAAGCTGATCCGCTCGATACTCCCCCTCTTCGACCTTGCTCGATCCAGCATCGCCGGGTCTGCGTCGAGTCCGATGACAAAAGCATCCGGCTCCTTGCGATTGATCTCCAGCGCCAGCGTCCCGCTGCCGCATCCGAGGTCGAGAATCTTCTCCCGCGGAGCCGGGGAAAGCTGTGCGACAAGCAGCGACTTGGTCTCCCTTTCCCTCGTCGTCAGGCTGACCACCGGATCGTAGAAGCGCGTCAGGAAGGAGAAGCGCAGGGCGGGAATGTAGGTTCGCTCGCTCAAGTCATGGCTTTCCGGTCGGCATGTCTGCGGTTGAGCCTAAGCCTCCGCCCCGGGACTCACCCGCAATGTCGGTTGTCCGACAGCCTGTAGGATACAGACGATCGAAGGACCGGACGGCGCGCGGCCGACCCCGAAAACGAAGACCTGCGACAGGAAAGGCCTGAATGCTGCCGCTGGATGTGATCACGATCGGGATCGAGCCCGAGTTCGATGTCGGGCCGGTGACTTTTGCCTGGCACGGCATAACCATTGCCCTCGGCCTGCTGGTGGGCGGCATTGTAGTGGTGGTTTACGGACGCGAAATCGATCTGCGTATGGATCCGCTGCTGAACA
The DNA here is from genome assembly GCA_038247145.1 of Solirubrobacterales bacterium. Classification (GTDB taxonomy): domain Bacteria; phylum Actinomycetota; class Thermoleophilia; order Solirubrobacterales; family 70-9; genus 67-14. Next base: position 2,461 of record JBBRVF010000023.1, read on the forward strand.
TCGGGATGCTCGCCGGCGCCGGGGGAATAGTCGGGTCCAGGCTGCTCTACGTCGCCGAGCAGGGCGGTCCGCTCCTCGGGACACGGGGCTTTTCGCTGGCCGGCGGGGTGATCCTGGCGATTCTGCTGATCGTCGCCTACATCTGGCGGCAGGGACTTTCGTGGAGATACATCGACGTTGTCGCACTCGCCTTTCCTGCCGGGCTCGCGGTGGGCCGCATCGGTGACGTAATCAACGGTGAACATTTCGGACCGGAAAGCAGCTTCTTCCTCGCCGTCCGAAACTCGAGTCCTGAAGCGCTGACCCCGGATCCCGAGCTCGCGTATCACAGCGGTGGCCTGTACGAGGTGATCATCGGGATGCTCATCTTTGCCACGGTCTGGCCGCTTCGGCACCGCTTTTCGTTCACGGGACAGATCACCTGTCTGGTTCTCGGACTCTTCGCAGCCGGCCGGTTCGTCGAGTTCTTCTTCCGCTCGGACAGCCCCGATCTTATCCTCGGCCTCAACAACACCCAGTGGATCAGCCTGGCGATGCTCGCTGTCGCGGTCGCCGGTTGGGTGACGATCAGGAGAGGTCGGCCTCTCCCGGCAGGGGAGGGGAAGGCGGCCGGTTCAAGTTCTTGACCGACGGGTAACTGACCTGTCCTGATGACCTGCGAGTCTGCCGGAGCAATCGAGCGTGACCAGGCGGTATGGAGAGTGAGCGAGCATTGAGCCCAATCGAACTTTTCTTCGTGATGATCGCCCTTGTGGCCGGCCTGATCTGCGTCGGTTATCTGCTGAGCGCCTGGAGGTACGGAACCGTCCGTCGCCACCGAGGGGAGCAGCCCAGTTGGCCTCGCTTCCACGTCCGGTACTACGTTTTCGCTCTGCTCTTCATCGCTTTCGACATGGAGATGGCGTTCATGTATCCGTGGGCCGTGGTTTTCCGGGACCTCGGCGTTTTCGCCTACGCCGAGATCGGCTTCTTCCTCACCGTTCTCGGACTGGGGATCCTCTACGCCTGGCGAGAGGGGGCGCTGGATTGACTCCCACGATCGGTCGGGGACTTGTGCCTGCCCTGGTGGTTCCCGATGAACAGAGCTGGACGATGCTGGGCCATGATCCGCAGGAGCTGGGCTTTCGGCCCGACTTTCGCGCCGGAGAGCCAAGCCGTTTGCTGCTCCCGTCGCGTATCCCGCGTCAGATGCGGCCCATCCTCTGCGATTTTCTCTCGCCGCTCGGCAACCGCGTCCAAATGCGGATCGAAGACATCTCGATGCCGGGATCGGTGGATGTGGCCACCCTCGATCTCAGTAACGGATCAGCGCGCCCTGAGCAGAACGATTCGAATGGACCGCATGCAGACGGACCGAGTGGTTCTCACGGCCATGGGCAGTCCGACGGTAATGAACACGGCGAGGACGGTATGGACGACATGATGGCGATCGTCGGCGAGCCGTCGCCGGACGGGCTGATCATGGAGAGGTTGCGGATCCGATACGGACCTTTCGGAGTGCCGTTCCCGGGAGGGTTGCTTGTCGACGCGAGCCTCGACGGTGAAGCTGTCCGCGAGGTTCGCATCGACGCCCTTGAGGGCCCCGAGGTCGTCTCGACTGAGCGTCCGGGTTCACCCGACCCTCTGGCACCGGTTGCCTGGCGAATGGCGATCGACATGGCGCACGACCAGAGCGTCAATGAACTCGACTGCCTGGCCCGCATTGAACTCGAACGGGCGCTCAGTCACCTTGCCTGGTTGCGATCACTCTCACGGTTGCTCGGCTGGCGAAGGATGACCCGCCAGGCTGGGGTCGTTCTCGACGGGCTGAATGCCATCAGGCACGAGATGAATGCGGCGGCGGTCGACCACGAGAGCGTCGAAACTCTCCTGCACGGTGCTGCGTCTTCGATCTCCCGGCTGGTCGCTTCCCTGACCAAAGGTCGCCTGCTGGACTGGCGACTCGCAGGCCGAGGCGTTGTTTCGGCCGGAGCGGCTGAGGAGGCCGGTCTCGGCGGACCGAACGCGCGTGCGTCAGGACTGCGGAAAGATCAAAGGTCCGGCTGCCCCGTCTACAGACGGATCGGGTTCGAACCCCTGCTCGAACAGGGCGGTGACGCCGCCGCGCGCACCCTCCTGCGGGCTAGAGAGGCTTCACAGTCGATCGATCTCGCCCGACGTGCCTTGCTTCGCCTGACTGGAGAAACCGGTATTTCACCGGGTGAGCGCGTCGCGGTGGAGGGTCCGCGCGGCGCTCTGGTGGCGGAGACGGGCAGGACACACTGGAAGCTGGAGGCTCCGGGGGCTTCCTGCGCAAGGCGGGTTGCGGTCGAATCGATGATCGGCGAGTCATGGCAAGACGCGCTCGCGATTCTGGCTTCGTTTGATCTCTCGCCGTGGGCCGAAGGCCGATGAGCAACTGGACGCCATTCGCAATAGTCGGAGTCGCTCTGGTCGGGGCGGCGATCGCCTCGCTGATCGAGCAGATTGTGACTGAACGGCGCCTGGCGCCTGCGGCGCTGGTGCGGTCGGGGGTCGAGACATTGCGCCACCCTTTGAGCCGGCCTGACGTGAGAGACGCATGGCTGTTTCACCTGGCCCCTTTCCTGCTGGTGATGGCGGCGTTCACCGCGGTCGCTTTCGTGCCCTGGACTTCAGGGTTTCGGGGGATCGACCTTTCGGCGGGACTGATCGGTTTCGCGGCGGCGCTGACCTACGTGACTCCCGCGGTCTTCATGGCGGGGTGGGGCTCGGGTCGGGCGGAGGGGGTCCTCGGCGGATTCCGCTGGCTGGCTCTGATGCTTGCTTACGCCATGCCGATAGCGATGGTTACCACTGCCGTCGCGGCGCCCGCCGGATCACTGCGGCCGAGCGACATCGTGGAGGTTCAACACACCGTCCCAATGGCCCTGGTCCAGCCGTTGGCTCTAGGGCTTTGGCTTCCCGCCGTGCTTGCCGTCTGCTTCCTGCCGCCGTTCGACCTGCCACAGGCCGAAGGAGAACTCAACGGCGGTGCATTCTCCGAGTACCGGGGATTCGATGCGGCGCTGATCGCGTTTGCCCAGAAGGTCCTGCTCGTTGCCGCTTCGGGCATGACCGCCGCCATGTTCTTCGGCGGGTGGAACGGTCCCGTTCTTCCTCCTGGGCTGTGGATGGCTCTGAAAACCGCTGTCGTGGCGGCTTTCCTGCTCTGGGTCGGTGGACGGGTGCCCCGATTCCAGACGGATCGCGTGCTGTCGATTGCCTGGAAGCTGGCCAACCCGCTCGCTTTGCTCGCGATAGTCGTTTCCGGCCTGCTGACCCTTCTCTTTTACCGATGAGCGAATTGGCCACAGCCCTGGTGTTCTGGCCGGCCGCGATCCTGATGGTGGTCACCGGTCTGTTCGTATTCATCACTCCGTCGATGGCCCGGGCAGGACTTCTCCTGCTCGCTTCGCTCGCTTTCGCGGGATTGATTTTCCTGGCCCTGGCGAGCGAGTTCCTCGGCCTGCTGATGCTGCTGATGATGAGCGGTGAGATGGTGATCATGGTCTTCTTCATGATCATGTTCATGCCCGATCCCGGCGGCCTGATGGGCATGGACATGGTTCACGAGAAGCGACGTTCGGCGACGGTGGCCGCATCGATAGGGGTCGCCCTCGCTGTCGTGGCGATTCTCACCGACTGGCCGGTCCGGCTGGCCGGCACAGACGCTCCCGACGTGCGGGCCATCGGCTTCGAAGTGATGGGCCGCTCGATGGTCACTTTCCTCTTCGCCGCAATGACGATCCTCTTCGCCATGGTCGGCGGGGTGCTGCTGGCCAAGTACGGTGGCCGATTCGGGCTCGGCGCGCCTTCCGGCGAGGATCGCGGGGGCGCCGGCTGATGGTTTCGCTCCCGATAGTCCTCGCTTTCGGCGCAGTCCTTTTCGGGATCGGCCTGTACGGAGTTCTCGGTCAGACCAACGCGATCATGGTCATCATGGGAGTTGAACTGATGCTGGGTGCGTCGATGGTCAACGCCGTCGGTTTTCTTCGCTACTCCCACCCCGAAGCCACCAGCGGAAGCTTCTTCGTGCTCGTGGTGTTCACCCTCATGGCAGTTGAGGCGGCAGTGGGGTTCGCGCTGGTGGTCAGCGTCTTCAGGCATTCCAGGACCGCCGAAGTCGACGACCTCACGGAGCTGAAAGGTTGACCGCCGCACTGCTCTGGCTCGCGTTGGCGTTGCCGGCCGTAGCGGCGAGCCTCGTCCGGTTTTCGCGGGTTGACCCCCGGACAGCAGTCGCAGCTTCACTTCTGGCAGCCGCGCCTTCCTGGCTGCTGCTGATTCTCGCGGCTGGAGGTACTGGAGGTACCGAAGCCGACAGCAGCTTCGTATGGCTGCCGGCCGCGGGACTGGAAGTCGGACTCCAGCTCGACGGCCTTTCGGCCGCGATGGCGGCAACCGTGGCGGCAACCGGAGTGGTGGTCATCGTTTACGCCGTCGGGTACTTCGAAGCCGGTGAACGAAGGCGCTCGGCGATCACCGGACTGCTGGCTTTCCTGGCGGCCATGCAGGGCCTGGTTCTCGCCGACGGGTACCTGACCATGCTGATCTTCTGGGAACTTGTCGGGGCCGCGTCCTTCCGGATGATTGCCCTGTCACGCGATGATCCGGCAGCGCCTCCTGCCGCGGTCCGCGCCTTCCTGACCACCCGGAGTGCCGACCTCGGCTTCTACGTTGCCGTACTTGCTCTATTCACGGCCAGCGGCACGCTCGATTTCACCTCCGAGCGGCCCGAAGGCCTGCTCGGCGCCGCGGTCGCCGCCGGACTGATTCTGGCCGCAGTTGGCAAGAGCGCTCAGATACCGCTCCAGACCTGGCTTTCGGCAGCCATGGCCGGCCCGACTCCGGTAAGCGCGCTGCTTCATTCGGCCACGATGGTCGCGGCCGGTGTGTATCTCCTTATCCGCTCATACGATCTGCTTGCCGGCCTGCCACTCGAGATCGTCGGGTGGGTCGGGGCTGTGACGGCGGTGCTCGCAGCAGGCATCGCGCTGGCTCAGAAAGACCTGAAGAGGATCCTGGCCGGATCCACGACAAGCCAGCTGGGACTGATGTTCGTGGGTCTCGCCGCCGGCGGTCCGGCGGTCGCTCTTTTCCAGCTTGTCGCCCACGCAGCCGGCAAAGCCGGACTCTTTCTGGCCGCCGGAATCTTCCAGCACAATCGCGGTACGACCTCGCTTTCGGGACTCCGCGGAGCCGGCAGGGAGGACCCTTTCGCCCTTGCCGGCTTCACGATCTGTGCGCTCTCGATCGCGGCAGTCCCGCCTATGGCGGTCTTCTGGAGCAAGGAGCACATCGTCGCTTCAGCCGAGAAAGCGAGCGAATTCTGGTTCGTTCTCGTGCTCGTTGCCGGAGCCGGTGCCGCGGCCTACCTGCTTCGGCCGCTGCTCGTCCTGTGGCGCGGCGAGCGCAGCGGAGAAATCGCCAGCAGCGGCCGGCGTCCGATGCTGGCCGGCCTGATGCTGATGGTCACGGGATCTCTGGCCCTCGGCTTGGTCGGCGAACCGCTGGCCGCGCTGATCGCCGCCCCGGAGCTACCGGGGAGCCGGTTGAGCCTGCTCTTCTCCCTCGGGGCCGTCGCGTTCGGGAGCCTCGCGGTCCTGATCCACCGGCGGCCGCCGCTTCGCGTTTCGGAAGCTTTCAGGACGCAGTTCCGTATCGATGACGGTATCGGCCTGCTGATTCGCCGACCACTGTTCGCTACTGCCCGGGGACTCGATTTCGTCGACAGGTACTGGATCGACGCCGCGGTCGACGGAATCGGTCGCGGTACGCTCGTGGCCGCTCGGGCACAGCAGTGGATAGACCGCCGCATCATCGACGCGACGGTAGACGGACTCGCCCGGCGCGTCGGCCGCGGTGGAGATGAATTGGGGAGAGTGCAGTCCGGGTTGCTCTATGAGTACTTCCGCGACGCGGTAATCGGGGCGGCGGCAATCGCCTTCCTCATCATCGTGGCGGCTTTGCTGTGATTCCCTGGCTCACCGTCGCCGTCGCCGCCCCGCTTGTCGGCTCGGCGTTGTGTCTCGTATTGCCGTCGCGAGCGAGCCGCTTTCCGTTGGTGCTCGCGCTCCTGGCTACGCTGACGAGTACCGGCGCTCTACTGGTCACCGCGGTCAACTTCGACCCCGAGGCGGGCATGCAGATGGTCGAGGAGGCCAGCTGGATTCCGACTCTCGATGTCGCCTGGCGAGTCGGCGTCGATGGGATGTCGCTGGTCCTCTCGTTGCTGACCGCCGTCGTCTTCATCGCGGCGATCAGCTACGGGGTCGGCCCGAGACCGATGACACGAGCCGCCGCCGGCCTGCTGTTGCTGCTGGAGGGCTCGACGCTGGTCTTCTTCCTGGCGCAGGATTTCTTCCTGTTCTACATCGCCTTTGACGTGACCCTGGTCGCGATGTACTTCCTGATCGCCCTGTGGGGTGAGGAGCAGCGCAGGTACGCGGCACTCAAGTTCTTCCTCTACACGCTGATCGGCTCGCTGCCGGTGCTGCTCGGGATCATCGCTCTGTATCTGTCATCCGATCCACAGACCTTTGACATGATCCGCCTGGCGGAAGAAGAACCGCTGGCCGGTGCCGGGGCCTCCCTAGTTTTCCTCGCCTTCTTCATCGGTTTCGCGATCAAGACCCCGATCGTCCCCTTTCACACCTGGCTTCCGATAGCGCACGTCGAAGCCCCCACCGCCGGGAGCGTGCTGCTGGCCGGGGTGCTGCTCAAGATGGGTACCTACGGCCTCATCCGGGTCAATCTTCAGATGCTGCCCGACGCCTTCGCTTCGTACGCACTTCCGGTCGCGATCCTGGGCCTGGTTTCGGTCCTCTACGGAGCGCTGGTAGCGCTGGCCCAGACCGACCTGAAACGGATGATCGCCTACACGTCGATCAACCACATGGGCTACGTGGTCGTCGGTATCGCCGCGGCTGCTTCTGCCGGTATCTCGGTCAGCGCGCGCGATCTCGCCATCGATGGTGCCGTGCTCCAGATGATCGCACACGGTCTCGTCACCTCGACCCTCTTTTTCATCGCCGGTTTCATCAAGGTCCGTACCGGCACCCGCGACCTCGGTCGCCTCGGCGGCCTGATCAAGTCGATGCCCTGGTGCGCCACCCTGGCCGGTCTGGCCTTCTTCGCATCGCTCGGCCTGCCTGGCCTGGCGCAGTTTCCGGCCGAACTCCAGATTTTCCTGGGAACCTTCGATGTATGGCCGGTTGTCGCGTCGCTCACCGTGGTCGGAATCGCGATCACGGCTGCGCTGTTCCTGCTCGCTTACCAACAAGTTTTCATGGGCAGGACGCCAGAGCGCTTTATGCAACTGCCCGATCTGTCCAGGCGAGAGGTGATCGACGCGTACATCGGGGCGAGCGAGGATGAGGAGGCCGCATGCTGACCATCGAGAACGCCGGCGTCCGCTACGGGGGCATCGTCGCGTTGCGGA
>JBBRVF010000024.1:0-9826 GCA_038247145.1 Solirubrobacterales bacterium
AGAGTGGGGGCCACGGACGGTTCCGTGATCGCGACGAACGGGGCCGGGTACCAGACGTCGAGGATCAGGGCGGCCAGCACGGCATCGACCGGATGGTCCTCCCGGAGCCTGAGCCAGCCCGCTGTCTCGGCCCTGTCTCCGCCGCTCATCGGGGCGCCACCGATCACCGGCACCGCGCGGAAGCGTGAGAAGACGGGCACCGGTGCCTGCGAGGTGTCGAACTCTTCGCCGTCCTCCGGCGCAGGTACATCGGGCATCTCACCGTGGATGAACGACGGCCCCTGTCGCTCCGCCGAGAAGACGGCCATCGCCTTTCCCTGGACCTGCCCGTCCTGGATCAGGCGCGCGGAGAGGAAGGTGGTCGAGCGGCCCTGCCTTTCGAGCGTCACTTCGATTTCGGCAGGTCCGGCCGACGGTGTGTTCAGAAAGTGGACGGTCAGCGAGCGGGCGGGCTGGGCATCGGCATCGGCCTCGCCCGCCGCCTCCGAGAATCGGGTCATCGCCCGCAGCATCACTGCCGCAACGTAGCCACCGTTCGGACCGCGGCCGACCCACCAGCGGTCGGAAAGCTCGACCGAGTAGCGGCCCGGTTCGATCAGGGTGGCGGCGATATCGGTCTCGAAGGTGCTCATCGCGCAGGCGGATTGTTACCTGATGGGGGAGGTCGGACCTGCCGAGGGTCCGAGCCGGGCCGATCGCGTGGTGGCTGCCGCGGCCGAGCCGGACCGATTCCACGGCGGCGGCTGCGGCCGCGTTGCCCGGCCTCTCCCGGGCCGTATCCGTATCCTGAAGCCGATGCCGGAGAATGATGACATCGTCGTGATGAAGTTCGGCGGCACCTCGGTGTCGGGACCGGACGAACTCAAGCGCGCCGCCCGCCGGATAGTCACCGCCCAGGAGGCCGGAAACCGCGTGGTCGCGGTGCTCTCTGCCAGGGGCAAGACGACCGACGAACTGGTCGCCATGGCCTACGAGATCTCCGACCGACCCGACGCCCGCGAGATGGACATGCTGCTCTCGACCGGCGAGCGCGTCTCCTGCGCCCTCTGCGCGATGGCGATCACCGACATGGGCAGCGAGGCGGTCTCACTGACCGGCTCCCAGGCAGGCATCGTTACCGATTCTTCTCATACCAAGGCGCGCATCATCGACGTGCGCGCGGACCGGATAAGGGAGGCGCTGGGGCAGGAGCGCATCGTCCTCGTTGCCGGCTTCCAGGGTGTCTCGACCGATAGTCACGACGTGACCACTCTGGGGCGCGGCGGCTCCGATACCACCGCGGTCGCGCTCGCGGCCGCTCTGGGCGCCAAGGTTTGCGAGATCTACACGGACGTAACCGGGGTTTTCAGCGCCGACCCGCGGATCGTGCCCGACGCCCGAAAGCTCTCGGTCGTCTCCTACGAAGAGATGCTCGAGATGTCCGCCTCCGGGGCGAAGGTGCTCCAGTTACGCTCGGTCGAGTACGCCCGCAACAACGGCGTGCCGATCCACTGCCGCTCAAGCTTCGAAGACCTCCCCGGCACGCTCGTGCTGCCAGAAAGCGAGACCATGGAACGACCCCTAGTAACCGCCGTGACACACTCCGCCGACGAGGCCCGCGTGACCGTGGTCGGCGTCAAAGACGAACCCGGAGTCGCCGGCCGGATCTTCAACGCCCTGGCCGACGCCAATGTGAACGTTGACGTGATCATCCAGAACGAGCCGATCGGCGAAAACGCTCTGGCCGACCTCTCCTTCACCGTCGACCGCGACGATCTGCCCACCGCGGTAGACGTGATCGCCGAGCTCGGCGACATCTCCAACAGCGTGCGGACCGACGAGCGCATCGGCAAGGTGTCGATCGTCGGGGCCGGCATGCGCAGCCACCCCGGCGTCGCCGCCAAGGTCTTTGAGGTGATGGGGGCCGAGCGGATCAATATCGAGATGATCTCTACCTCGCCGATCAAAATCTCCTGCGTGATCGCCGCCGACAAGGTTCCGGATGCCGTACGCGCCCTCCACAAGGCATTCGAGCTGGGCGAGAACGCGATCGTGCCGGAGGACCCGACCGGCGAGCACCGCCCGACCGTTCCGTCCTGATGTCGGGCGACGAATACAGAGTGGGCGTCCTGGGTGCCACCGGGGCGGTCGGATCGACCATCCTCGGAGTGCTCGCAGAGCGAAATTTCCCCGCCCGCGAAGTCGTTGCTTTCGCTTCCAGCCGCTCGGTCGGAAAGCAGATCGAGTACAACGACTCGTTCCTTACCTGCGTAGCTCCCAACGAGGAGACGATCCAGGGAATCGACATTCTGATCTCTTCGGCAGGCGGTTCGGTCAGTGCCGAGTGGGCGCCACGCTTCGTCGAGGCCGGCGCGGTCGTGATCGACAACACCAGCTTCTGGCGAATGCACGAGGACGTGCCGCTGGTCGTGCCCGAGGTGAACCCCGAGGCGGCCGAGCACCACAATGGAATCATCGCCAACCCCAACTGCACCACCGCGGTGATGATGGTCGCGATGGCCCCGATCCACCGCGAGGCCGGGCTCGAGAGACTCGTAATCTCGACTTATCAGGCGGTTTCCGGAACGGGCCAGAAGGCGATCGACGAACTGAAGTCACAGTCGGGTCAGGTGCTGGCCGGCGAGAAGGTCTCGCCTCCCGAGGTCTATCCGCACCGGATCGGCTTCAACGTGCTGCCCCAGGTGGAGACATTCGAGGACGGCGACGACTACACCACCGAAGAGCGCAAGGTGATGGCCGAGACCCGCAAGATCCTCGGCTTCGGCGACGAAGTCGGCATCTCCGCCACCTGCGCCCGGGTGCCGGTCATGACCGGGCACTCGGAGTCGATCAACATTCAGACGCGCGAGGACCTCAGCCCGGAGGACTGCCGCCAGATCCTGGCCGACGCTCCTGGCGTGGTCGTCGTCGATGAGCCTGAAAAGGGCCGCTATCCGATCGCCTCGGACGCCGCCGGTAGAAATGAAGTGCTGGTTGGCCGGATCCGCCGCGACCCCAGCCACGAGCGCTGCCTCAACCTCTGGCTGGTCGGCGACAATCTGCGAAAGGGTGCCGCCACAAACGCCGTTCAGGTAGCCGAGCTGTTGGTCGAGCGCGGCTGGCTCAACCCCGCCTGACCGCCTGCTGAGGCGACTTTACTGGTTGTTACTAGGTCTGTAAAGTCCTGTAAAGTCCTGTAAGAACTTGTAAACTCTGGCTATGGCAAAGAACCCCTTCCACCCCGGCGTAGGGAGGGTCTGCCCCGGCCAGGCACGTGCGTGGCTACCTGATGGTCGTCCGCCAGGGCAACGGTACCCAGCGCACAATCCAGGTCAGCGCCAAGCGTCGCCGCGTACGGATAGGGAAAATGGACAAGACCCAGCGAGGCACGGTCGCCGTGAGCGCGCTTGGCCCCACACTCGACCGTGGTCCGCGCGGCTCCAAGCCGTTCAAGCGGCTCAAGAAGCCGCCGGACAGCCGCAAACCTTTCAATCAACTTGGCAAGCGCTTCCGGGGCTGACGTCCCGGGGAGTGGCGGGTTCCGCCAGGTCCGAATTCAGCGCCCGACGGCGCTGCTCGTCGATCCTTTCGCGGCCCTGAGGTCGATCGACTCCTGGTAGTGCCCGATGAGCTCTCCATACAACACGTCCCATGTGCGGTCTTCCACCGAGGATCTTGCCGCCCGGCCGATGCGATGGCGGAGAGCCTGATCCTCCACCAGCCGCTCGACGTAGACACGAAGCTCGGTGTCTGGAGATCGCTTCGATGAAGGTTCGTACAGATACCCTGTTTCTCCGTGTCGGATCAGATCCTTCGGACCGCCCCTGTTGGCCGCGACGATCGACAGGCCGGACGCCTTGGCCTCCTGAATGACCTGTCCGAAAGTATCGACGGTGCTCGGAAAGGGAAAGATGTCGATTGCGGCGAAGGCATTCGCCAGATCGTCGCCGTCAAGTCTTCCTGTGAAGATCGCCCTGTCTCCAAGAACCGACTCCAGCTTCCTGCGCCGGGTGCCTTTTCCCACGACGACGATTCGAGTGCCGGGTATGTCGCTGAGGACGGCAAGCTTGTGGATGCGCTTCTCTGGTTCCAGCCGACTCACGATGCCGATGATGACTTCGCCATTGGGTGCCCACTGGCTACGCAGAGTGGCTACAGCCTCGGAGCTCCGGCGCTCCGGGCTGAAAAGACTCGTGTCGATCCCTCTGCCCCAGCGGCGGATTGTCGCGGGGTCAACGCCCCACTCGATCAGATCGGTTTCGGAGGAGCTGGAAGGCACCAGATTGAGGTCGGACCGTTTGTGGGCCTTGCGCACCTGCTTTTTGACTGCCGAGCCTGCCAGGTCGAGGCCAAGGTGCTTCGCAAAACGAACCGAGTCGGTTTGATACACAGCGGTGGTCGCTATGTCGAGCTTGTCAGCTGCCCTGACGGCGTTTGCCCCGATGAACAGTCCCATGGCTTTGGGTGTGCGCATCGGAGATGCCGCATGGACGATGTCCGGGTCCAGTGAGCGAAATAGCTCTTTGAGCTTCTTCCTCGAGCACTGGCCGACATCAAAGCCGCGAAGATTGACCGACTTCGTCGCTATCACCTCTGCGTTGCCTAGTGTCGCCGGCGCCGGCGAGGGACAGATGACGGTAACCGCGTGGCCATCCGCTTCAAGGCATCGCGCCATCTGAACGACGCTATTGGTGACGCCGGAGGCATGCTCCAGAGAACACTCGCTGACCACTGTCACTCGCAAGGTGACCTCGTACGTGAGTGCCCGGTCGAAGACGGCAGAAGCGTACTCGCCGGGTGCCACCCGTCCCGCTTCGCCGAGTCCTGCAGCCGACAGTAAATCGAAAGACCTGAACGGGGGGATGAGGTCATCGCGGAAACCATCTAAGCACGGTGACAGGCGGAGGGCGGGAATCGCCCATGACGTTCGATTCAGGCGCGGTCGGCCCTGTGCCTAGCTCGGCTTGAGGGCGCGGCCGAGCTGCTCGATCGTGACCACCCCGGACAGGCGGCCAGTCTGGTCGGTGACCATCAGGGCGCCGAACTTTCGCATGTCGGTATTGCCGAGCAGGCTTTCGAGCGGGGCATCCTCGCGGATGTGGAAGCCGCCGCTGCTGGTCTCGAGGTGCTCGCCGGCCGTCGTTCCGGTTCGATCGACCTCGCTGACCGCCTCGGCTTCGTCGCGGATGATCACGCCGGCGAAGCGGCCCTGATCGTCGGTGACCGGGAACCAGGACCACTGATAGCGCAGGAAGTACTCGTCCAGCGCCTGATGGATCGAGGCCGCGGCTGGGATCGCCACCGGGCTCTCGTCCATGACGTCGCCGACTTTGATCCCTTCGAGCCGGCTGGTCACCGTCGTCTCCGCGGTGGCTGCCCGGGCCGAGCCGTTGATCAGGAAGCCGATCAGCGCCAGCCAGACGCCGCTGAAGACCGCGCCCTGAATCGCCCAGAACAGCCCCAGGATGATAAACAGGTAGCCGAAGATCCGGCCGAGTCCGGCCGCGAACCTGGTGGCCGAGCTTCGCTTGCCGGTGATCTTCCAGGCGATTGCCCGGACCACCCTGCCGCCGTCCATCGGGAAGGCGGGCAGCAGATTGAATACGAGCACGATCAGGTTGATCGCGGCCAGCCAGGCGACCATCGACATCAGGCCGCTGGTATCGGCGCCGACCTGGAGCCGGACCGCGTCGCCGAAGGCGCTGGTTCCGGAGACCGCGACCCCGACCGCGACAAGCACGACGGCGATCAGCGCGGTGACCACCGGCCCTCCGATCGCCACCTTGAACTCAGTCCCGGGTCCGTCCGCCTCCCGGTCCATCTGGGCCACCCCTCCGAATATCCAGAGCCGGATCGTGCTGATGCCGATGCCGTTCCTGAGTGCGACGAACGCGTGACCGAATTCGTGGAGCAGGATCGATCCGAAGAAGCCGACGGCGCTGGCCACTGCCAGAAGGTAGGGCTCGACCGCAGAGCTCGGCTGATCGAGCAGGGTGCCGTAGAAATCGGACAGCCAGAAGATCACCAGGAACAGGATCAGGAACCAGGACCAGTCCACCGCCACGGTGATCCCGCGGACCCGGAAGAGCGTGATCGTATTTCCGCCGCCGAACATTGGCTCCAATGGTATGCGGTGAAGCCGATGGCCCCCGGTATCGTGGTGCGACCTTGAGTTCCCCCTCCCGTCAACCGGCCTCCGGGAAGGCGACGCCTTCGCGAGTCCCTGTCACAGAGGTCGCCCCGGGTTCCCGGGACTGGCTCGAAGACCGGCTTCGCCGGCTCGAGCGAATCGAACGCCCGTCGGCATCGCCCGGAGAGCGGGTCGCGGCGGAGTGGATCGTCGATCAGCTCGGCGAACTGGGTGCTTCGGCCAGGATCGAGACCGAGTCCGCTCACGGCACCTACTGGTGGCCGATCGGAATCGGCACCGCGGCGGGCTTCGCCGGGGCGCTGGCCGTTCTCGGTGGACGCCGCAAACTCGGCGCAGCCCTCGGCCTTGCCGGCCTGGCGGCGATCGCCCGTGACTTCCCGCCACATGAGCGCCCGCTCCGAAACGTCCTGCCGGAGCGGGAGGCCAGCAACGTCATCTGCGAGCTCGGCGACCCGGGGGCCGAACACACGGTGGTACTTGTCTCCCACCACGACGCGGCCCACGCCGGGCTGATCTTCCACCCCGGGATTCCGGAGCTTCTCGCCCGGACCGGGATCTTTCGCAAGCTCGATACCAGCCCGATGCTGATGGCCCCGGTCCTTGCGGGCCCGGCGATGACGGCGGCTGCCGCAGTCACCGGCAATCGCAAACTGGCCGCGGCGGCAGCGCTTCTTTCCGCCGGTTCGACCGCATCGATGATCGACATCGCCCTCCGGGGAGTCGTTCCGGGGGCCAACGACAACGGCACCGCGGTGGTTGCTCTGCTGGAGCTGGCCCGTCGCTTCATCGCCGAGCCGCCGCCGGGATTGCGGATTATCCTGCTCTCGGCGGGCGCGGAGGAGTCCTTCAGCGAGGGCATCAGAGCCTTCGGCAAGCGCCACTTCAGCGACCTGCCGGTCGAATCGACCTTCTTCATCAACCTCGATACGGTCGGCTCGCCCCACCTGACGGTGCTGAGGGGGGAGGGCTTTCTGAAGATGTACGACTACCCGCAGTCAGCCCTCGAACTCGCCGACAGCACCGCGTCCTCGCTGGGAATACCGCTGGTCCCCAACCTCAGGATTCGCAACGGGACCGACGGTCTCGAAGCCCTGGCTGCCGGTTACCCGACCGTTTCGATCTGCTCATGCACCGAGCACAAACAGCCGGCGAACTACCACTGGCCGAACGACCTCGCCGAGAACGTTGATTTCGACACGGTAGGCAAGGCGATCGACCTGGCTGAAGGGATGACCCGCAACCTGGCCCGGGAGTGGACAGGTCCGGGAGACCGGGCCGGCGCCGGCTGAGCCGGGGCCGCTGGTCAGAGCCGGGGGCGGTTGCGCTCGATGATGGTTTCGAAGTCGGTGCCGGAAGGCAGGGTGCCGAAGGCCGCGCCCCAGTCGCCTTCGAGGCGGGAGGCACAGAAGGCGTCGGCGACGGCCGGGTCACCGTGGCGGACCAATTGCGAGGCCTGTAGGGCGAGGGCCATACCCTCGACCACCCGGCGGGCCCTCACCTCGAGGGTCTCCGGCGAGGTGGCGATCGAGTCGCGCAGGTCCTCGGTGAACCGGTCCAGCCTGGCGTCGGCACCGCGGGATTCGCCGATCTCGTCGAACAGCACTTCGGTGCTGGCCGGACTCTTGACCATCGCCCGCAGCGCGTCGAGGCACTGGACGTTGCCCGAGCCTTCCCAGATCGACATCAGCGGGCTCTCGCGGAACAGCCGCGGCATCCCCGACTCTTCTGCGTAGCCATTGCCACCGAAACACTCCAGGGCCTCGACCGCATGTGAGGGAGAGCGTTTGCAGATCCAGTACTTGAGCACCGGCGTGGCGATGCGCTTGAACAGCTCGGCCCGCTCGTCGCCGGCCGCGGATTCGTCATAGGAGCGGGCCAGGCGCATCACCGAGGCGGTCGCCGCTTCCGACTCGACCGAGAGGTCGGCGAGCACGTTTCGCATCAGCGGCTGGTCAATCAGCTTCCTGGCGAAGGCCGAGCGGTTGCCGGTGTGGTGGGCCGCCTGGGCGATTCCGGTCCGCATGCCGGCACTGGAGCCGATCGCGCAGTCGAGCCTGGTGTGGCCGACCATCTCGATGATTGTCCTCACGCCGCGTCCTTCCTCGCCGACCATGCGTGCCCAGGCCCCGCGGAATTCGACCTCCGACGAAGCGTTTGAGCGGTTCCCGAGCTTGTCCTTCAGCCGTTGAATGTGGAAGGCGTTGAGCTCACCGTCGGGGGTGAACCTCGGCATCAGAAAACAGGAGATGCCGCTTTCGGTCTGAGCCAGGACGAGGAAGGCATCGCACATCGGAGCCGAGCAGAACCACTTGTGGCCTGTGACTTCGTATTCGGCTCCCGGCCCGCCACCGTTCAGCGGCGCGGCCCGGGTCGTATTCGCGCGTACGTCGGATCCACCCTGCTTTTCGGTCATGGCCATGCCGGCCAGGGCGCCGGGTTTGTCCGCGGCAGGGCGCAGTTCGCCGTCGTAGTCCAGAGACATGAAGCGCTGCTCCCACTCGGCCGCCACCTCCGGCTGGTGGCGCAGCGCCGGGATCACCGAAAAAGTCATCGAGATCGGGCATCCGACGCCGGCTTCTGCGTGGCTGAGCTGGGTGAACATGGCCGCCCGGGCGACGTTGGCACCGATCTGCGGCTCCCGCCAGGGAAGGGCGTGGATGCCGTGGCTGATCCCGAGGTGCATCAGCTGATGCCAGGCGGGATGAAACTCGACCTCGTCGATCCGCTTACCGAAACGGTCGTGGCTCTTCAGCTTCGGGGGGAATTCGTTGGCCTGTGCTCCCTGCCTCAGAACCTCCGCGGAGCCGCATATGGCGCCGAGTTCGGTGACCCGGTCCGTCGCCCAGCCCCCTCCCTCACGCTTCAGTGCTTCGCGCAGCGGAAGGTCGATCTCGAACAGATTGACGTCTTCGAGGGCCGACGACTGGTTGAAGACCTCATGTGTAGCTGACATGGCCCTGGATGATCGCACAGGCGGGCGTTGCGGCGGACGCGTCAGCGATAGCATCGGCGGGCATCCAAAAACGCAAGAAGAACCTCAATACGAAGGGAAGTTCAAGCCTTGTCCAAGATCAGAGTCGTCAATCCGATCGTCGAGCTGGACGGCGACGAGATGACCAGGATCATCTGGTCTTTCATCAAGGATCAGCTGATCCTTCCCTACCTCGATGTCGACCTCAAGTACTACGACCTCGGCATGGAGAGCCGTGACGCGACCGAAGACCAGATCACTGTCGATGCGGCGAACGCGATCAAGGAGCACGGAGTAGGGGTCAAGTGCGCCACCATTACGCCGGACGAGGACCGGGTCGAAGAGTTTGGGCTCAAGGACATGTACCGCTCGCCGAACGGCACCATCCGAAACATCCTCGGTGGTGTGATCTTCCGCGAGCCGATCGTGATCTCGAATGTGCCGCGACTGGTTCCGGGATGGACCAAGCCGATCGTGATCGGTCGCCACGCTTTCGGCGATCAGTACCGGGCAACCGACATGGTCGTGCCCGGCGAAGGCACCCTGACCATGACCTTCACCCCGAAGAACGGTTCCGAGCCGGTCGAGATGAACGTCTACGACTTCCCCGGTGGCGGCGTCGCGATGGCGATGTACAACCTCGACGACTCGATCAGGGACTTTGCCAGAGCCTCGCTGAGGTACGGCCTCGATCGCGGCTACCCGGTCTACCTTTCAACCAAGAA